>NZ_JADPKQ010000455.1:0-53488 GCF_023074015.1 Bradyrhizobium sp. 142 | reverse complement strand
AGTCACGATGCGGCGACATCGGCAGTGGGCTCCCTCTCCCGCTTGCGGGGGAGGGTTGGGGTGGGGGTGTCTCCGGGTCGGGGTTGTTGAGATTGGGGAGGATATCCCGCCGTGGCGAGAGCCCTCACCCGCCGCGCTCTGCGAGCGCGTCGGCCTCTCCCGCAAGCGGGGGAGGCGGAGCAAGCCCGCGGACAATCCTCGTGAAATCCATATGCGATTGCCCTGCCGCAAGCGGGGCGAGGTGAACCCCAGCGTTCGCTGCTACTCCGCCGGCTTCTCGTCCCGGCGCACCGCGCGTTCGCCCTGCAGCGTGCGCCTCGCGCGGCGCTCGGCGAAACGGTCGATCATCTGGCTGATGAGGCCGCGCGGCTTCTTCGGTGTGGTTGCGGCCGGGGTACGACGAGCCGGCGGCGAAATCTTCTCAAACGTGAACGCAGGCATCGTGTATCCCCTCGCCGTTGAGTAGAAACACTTGCTCGAATTTCCCTGTCCGGACGAAGCTCAGAGGCTGCATCCGTTTACTCCACTCGACTCAAGCGGAACTTTTTCAAGCACAGTCCATGCCAGATGCGATGCAAATGCGTCCAGATTGCGGACTCATCCCCATGATCCTAAAGTGATCCACCATGTTCGAAGCACACTTCCAGACATTCGAGGAGCCGGAGGCCGGAGTCGCATTGACGGCGCGGCTTGCGGCACTCCGCGAAGAGCTCGCCCGCCGCAAGCTGACCGGATTCGTGATCCCACGCGCCGATCAGCAGCAGAATGAATATGTGCCGCCGTCGGAGGAGCGGCTTGCCTGGCTGACCGGTTTTACGGGCTCGGCGGGACTTGCCGTCGTTCTGGCCCAGGAGGCCGCGGTGTTCGTCGACGGCCGCTACACACTCCAGGCCGCCAAGCAGGTCGACGCGAAGGCTTGGGCGGTGGAGTCGCTGACCGATCCGCCCCCGGAGACCTGGCTGTCTGCACATCTGAAGTCCGGCGACCGCCTGGGATTTGATCCATGGCTGCACACTTTTGCGGCAGCAGAGCGCTTGGCCGCCGCCTGCGCCAAGGCCGGCGCGGAGCTGGTCGCCGTCGACAGCAATCCGGTCGATGCGATCTGGCAGGACCGGCCGCAGCCGCCGCTCGCCCCGGTCGCCGTGCACGGAATGCAGCATGCCGGCGTCGGCGAGGCCGAGAAGCTGAAGCAGATCCAGTCCGAAATCGTCAAGCTCTGCGCCGACGCGCTGGTGCTCTCCGACAGCCATGCCGTGGCATGGACCTTCAACATCCGCGGTGCCGATGTCGCACACACGCCGCTGCCTTTGTCCTACGCGCTGGTGCCTAAGGACGGCCGGCCGACGATATTCATCGACCACCGCAAGCTCTCCAACCTGACGCGCGACCATCTCGAGCAATCGGCCGACGTGCGCGAGCCGGATGCGATGGCCCCGACGCTGATGGCGCTCGCCAAAAGCGGCGCCGCGATTGCGCTCGACAATGCCACCGCGGCTGACGCGCTCAGCCGATTGATCGCGAGCGGCGGCGGCAAGCCGGTGCGCGGCAACGATCCGGTTGCGTTGCTCAAGGCGGTCAAGAACACGACCGAGATCGCGGGCACCAAGACGGCGCACCGGCGCGACGCCGTGGCGCTGGCGCGCTTCCTCGCCTTCGTCGACCGCGAGGCGCCAAGCGGCAAGCTCACCGAGATCGACGCGGTCGAGGCGCTGGAGACATTCCGTCGCGACACCGGCGCGCTGAAGGACGTGTCGTTCCCGACCATCTCCGGCACCGGCCCGAACGGCGCCATCGTGCACTACCGCGTCACCCGCAAGAGCAACCGGCGGATCGCACCCAGCGACCTGCTGCTGATCGATTCCGGCGCGCAATATGAAGACGGGACCACCGACGTCACCCGCACGATTGCCGTGGGCGAGCCTACGGATGAGATGCGCGACCACTATACGCGCGTCTTGCGCGGCCACATCGCGATCGCACGCGCCGTGTTTCCCGACGGCACCACCGGTGCGCAGCTCGATACGCTGGCACGGCAATATCTCTGGACCGCCGGCCTCGATTTCGAGCACGGCACCGGCCACGGCGTCGGCAGCTATCTCAGCGTCCACGAAGGGCCGGCGCGGATTTCAAAACTCGGCACCACGCCGCTCAAGCGCGGCATGATCCTGTCCAACGAGCCCGGCTACTACAAGACCGACGGCTTCGGCATTCGCATCGAGAACCTCGAGCTGGTGATCGAAGCCGACATCAAGGGCGCCGAGAAAGCGATGAACGCATTCGAGACGCTGACCCTGGCGCCGATCGACCGCCGGCTGATCGACGTTGCGATGCTAAGCCGGGACGAGCTCAATTGGCTGAATGCGTACCACGCGCGCGTGAGGGCCGAAGTTCGGCCAGCGCTGGATGAAGCGACAAAAGCGTGGCTGGATCAGGCGACGGCGGAGCTGACATAACGCTACGCGGTTTGCGCAACACTCGTCCCACGAGAAAGGTCATGCCCCGCGCAGGCGGGGCATCCAGTATTCCCGAGGCAGCAAACGCATGCGGAAAAGCCGCGGCGTACTGGATTCCCCGCCTTCGCGGGGAATGACACCGATGGTGCGGCACCTACATCGCGCAACACTCCGGGAAATCTCCGGCTCCCTCACGCCGTCTTCGTAACCGTCCCAAAATCCGTATAGCCGCATTCCGAAACGCCGATATCCGTCCTGCGCGAGCACGCTACAGTCCGATTCGAATTTCTACGAGACGGACACGCATGCACGGCATGATCAGCAAGCCGCCGGAAACGGCAGCGAACAGGAACCTCGCGACCTCGCGCGTGGTGCTGCTGTTGCTGGTCATGATGACCGGGATCGCGCCGATCTCCCTCTATATGCTGGTTCCGGCGCTGCCGGTGCTGGCGGCAAATTTCGGCAGCGACATCTCGATCGCGCAGATGACGGTGTCGCTCTACATGGTTGGCATCGCGCTGTCGCAGCTCATCATGGGCCCACTGTCGGACAAGTTCGGGCGGCGCCCGGTTCTGATCACCGGCCTTGCGTTGATGGTCGCCGCCAGCATCGCCTGCATGTTCGCGCAGAACCTGCCGCAACTGATCGCGGCCCGCTTCTTCCAGGCGCTGGGCGGTGCGGCCGGCATGGTGGTGAGCCGCGCCATCATCCGCGACATTTATGAGCGCGAACGCGTCGCCTCCATGATCAGCCTCGTCATCGCCGCCCTGATGATCGGGCAGATGCTCTCGCCCCTGACCGGCGGCCTGATCGAGACCGCGTTCGGCTGGCGCGCGATCTTCTACGCCATCACCATCGGCGCGATTGCGGTCGCCGCCGGCATCGCGCTGGCGCTGCCCGAGACGCGCCGCAGCCGCGCGGCCGGCAGCGGCTTTCGCGGCGACGTCGGCATGCTGATCAGAAACCGCGCCTTCATCGGCTATGTGATGTGCCAAGTGCTGGCTTCGCAGATCATCTTCACCTTTGCCGGCGGTGGGCCCTACATCGTGGTGACGCAGATGGGCCGCAGCAGCGCCGAATACGGCGCGTGGTTCGCGACCACCGGCTTTGCTTATCTGGTCGGCAATCTGCTCTGCGTGCGCTTCGCACCGCGTCACTCGCTGGAAAGACTGATCTGGTTCGGGCTTGGCCTGCAACTCTGCGGCAGTCTTTTGAACCTGCTCTGGAGCATCTTCGGCTGGAACGAGGCGCCGGCGTGGCTGTTCGGCACGCAGATGGTCGTGATGGCCGGCAACGCCTTCGTGATGGCGAATTCGGCCGCCGGCGCCATCAGCATCCGCCCTGAAGCCGCTGGCACCGCCTCCGGCGCGATGGGCTTCCTGCAGCAAGGCATCGGCGCGCTGATGTCGCAATTCGGCGCCTATCTCGGCGGCCATTCCGCCACCACGTTGCCGCTCACCTCTGCGGTCCTCGCGATCTCGCTGCTCTGCGCCTGCATGATGATCTTCGTCGTGCCCCGCCGCCAGGCGGTAATAAGCGAGACGCAAATCGGGCGGAGGAGGAAGAGAGCGGGATGATGTGAGGGGCGCTGAGACGCCCTGGCCTCGTCATTGCGAGCGCAGCGAAGCAATCCAGACTGCCACCGCGGAAAGATTCTGGATTGCTTCGCTTCGCTCGCAATGACGGAAGAGAACCTCACTCCCCGATCAGCGTCAGCCACTCGTCTTCGGTCAGCACCTTGACGCCGTGCTTGTTGGCCTCGGCAAGCTTCGAGCCTGCGCCGGGGCCGGCGACCACAAGGTCGGTCTTCTTCGATACCGAGCCCGACACTTTTGCGCCGAGCCGCTCCGCGGTGGCCTTTGCTTCATCCCGCGTCATCTTCTCCAGCGAGCCCGTGAACACCACGGTCTTGCCGGCAACGGCCGAGTTGCTCTTCGGTTTCTCGGCGTCGACGATCTCGACTTCCCTGGTCAGCCGCTCGACGATGCCGCGATTGTGGCTCTCGCCAAAATAGTCTGCGATGCTCTTGATCACCGTGTCGCCGATCTGGTCGAGCGCGTCCATGTCGGCGATCGCTTCCTCGTCGCCTTTGGCAACCCTGAGGCTGGCATCGTGGAAAGCATCCCACGAGCCATAGCCGCGCGCCAGCGCCAATGCCGTGGTCTCGCCGACATGGCGCATGCCGAGCGCATAGATGAAGCGCTCCAGCGCGATTCTGCGCCGGCTTTCGATCGCACCGAACAGATTGCGCACCGAGGTCTCGCCGTAACCCTCGATCTCTTCCAGCTTGAGCTTTGAGTTGCGCTTTTCCAGCGTAAAGATTTCGGCGGGCTCCTTCACGAAACCCTCGTCGAAGAAATACTGGAGCTGCTTCTCGCCGAGACCGTCGATGTCGAAGGCGCGGCGCGACACGAACAGCTTGAGGTGCTCGATCTTCTGATAGGGGCAGGCGAACTCGCCGGTGCAGCGGGCACGCGAACCCTCCTCGCCCGCCGCCGTCTCCTCGCGCGTGACGTCGGTGTGCAGCGGGCACGGGCACTTCTTCGGGAAGTGAAACTCCTTGGCGTTGTTCGGCCGCTTGTCGATGACGACGTCGACGACCTGCGGGATAACGTCGCCGGCGCGCTGGATCACGACGGTGTCGCCGATTCGGATGTCGCGGCCCTCACGCAACACTTCGCCCTTGTTGCCGATGCCCTTGATGTAATCCTCGTTGTGCAGCGTGACGTTCTGCACGATCACGCCGCCGACGCCGACCGGCTCCAGCTTGCCGACCGGCGTGAACGAGCCGGTGCGGCCAACCTGGATTTCGATGTCGCGCAGTACCGTCACGGCCTGCTCAGCCGGGAATTTGTGCGCGATGCCCCAGCGCGGCGTGCGCGAGACGAACCCGAGCCGCTCCTGCCAGTCGATGCGGTCGACCTTGTAGACGACGCCGTCGATGTCGTAGTCGAGCTCGGCGCGCTGCTGCTCGATCGCATGATGGAAGGTGAGCAGTTCCTCGACCGAATGGCACAACTTGGTCAGCGGATTGGTCTTGAAGCCGCAGCGCTCGAACCAGTGAATCATGCCGCTCTGCGTGCCCTCGGGCATCGCACTCATCTCGCCCCAGGCATAGGCGAAGAAGCCGAGCGGGCGCGAGGCGGTGATGGTCGGGTCTTTCTGCCGGAGCGAGCCTGCGGCCGAATTGCGCGGATTGGCGAAGACGGTATCGCCCGCCGCCTTCTGTCGCTCGTTGAGCGCGAGGAAGGCATGCTTGGTCATGTAGACCTCGCCGCGCACTTCGCAGACATCGGGGACGTTGCGGCCCTTCAGCTTCTGCGGGACGTCCTCGAGCGTGCGGATGTTCGCGGTGACGTCCTCGCCCACCGCGCCGTCGCCGCGCGTCGCCGCCGTGACGAGCTCGCCGCCCTCGTAGCGCAGCGACATCGAGAGGCCGTCGATCTTCGGCTCGGCGGAGAAGCCGACCTTGTCATCGGCGAGCTTGAGGAAGCGCACGATGCGGCCGACGAAGTCGCGCACGTCTTCCTCGGCGAAGGCGTTGTCGAGCGACAGCATGGGAACGGCATGCCGGACCTTCTTGAAGCGGCCGGACGGCGCCGCGCCAACCTTCTGCGACGGCGACTCTGCGCTGACGAATTCGGGAAAGCGCTGCTCGATCGCGTTGAGGCGCTGCCGCAGCGCGTCGTATTCGGCATCGGTGACCGAGGGCGCGTCGTCCTGATAGTAGCGCTTGTCGTGGCCCTCGAGTTCGAGGGCGAGCCGCATGTGCTCGACTTTGGCCTGCGCCTTGGTCAGGCTGGCGACGTCGGGAAGCGGCCTTGCCTTGGATTTTGCTGCTCTTGCCATGGTGGTTGGATACGACGGAGCGGGTGAAGGGGTAAAGACGCTTAAGTTTCGTACCACGGACGCAGCGCGGCGCTCTTCAGCGGTGCGTTGCAGAGCCGGGGGCCGTGACGCGGCCTTCTGGGTCCCGGCTCGCGCTACGCGCGTCCGGGACACGAGAATCAAGCCGTCGCCGCCCTCAGCAGCCTCTCCGCCGCCGCCCTCGCCTCGGCCGTGATTTCGGCGCCTGCGAGCATCCGCGCGATCTCCTCGCGACGGTGGTCGGCAGCCAGGGCGTTGACACGGGTAGCGACGCGCTTGCCCTTGTCGAGGGCGTCCTTGGAGATCAGCAGATGCTGGTCGGCACGGGCGGCGACCTGCGGGGCGTGGGTCACGGCCATCACCTGCACCTTGCCGGCGAGGCGTGCGAGCCGCGCCCCGATGGCATCCGCCACCGCGCCGCCCACGCCGGTGTCGATTTCGTCGAACACCAGCGTCGGCGCCGAGCCGCGATCGGACAGCACGACCTTGAGCGCCAGCAGGAAACGCGACAGCTCGCCGCCGGAGGCGACCTTCATCAACGGTCCCGGCTTGGTGCCCGGGTTGGTCTGCACCCAGAACTCGACGCGATCGAAGCCTTGCGGCCCGGGCGAACTCTCGTCGGTTTCGACCTGGGTCATGAACTTTGCGCGCTCGAGCTTGAGCGGCGCGAGCTCGGCATTGACGGCCTTGTTGAGCTTGTCCGCCGATTTCTGCCGCGCCATCGACAGTTTCTTGGCGGCAGCGGCATAGCGGGCGTCGGCCTCGATCGCCGCCTGCTCCAGCTTCTTCAATAGCGAGGCGCCGGCATCGATCAGCACCACATCGGCGGCATATTTGGCGGCGAGCGCGGCAAGCCCATCGACCGGCGTCGAATATTTGCGCGAGGCGGCACGCAGAGCGAACAGCCGCTCCTCGATGCGTTCAAGCTCGCCGGGGTCGAAATCGGTCGCGGCCAGGGCGGCCTGGAGATGTTGGTCGGCCTCCTCCAGCGCGTTGATGGCGATGTCGATCGCCCTCACCGCCGGCTCGACCAGCGCCGGCGAATTGACTCCGCGGCGCTCCAGCCGGCGCACGGCGGCCGAGAGAGCCGAAACCGGCGAATGATTGCCCCCGACGGCTTCCTGCGCCTCACGCAGATCCGAGGCGATCTTCTCGCCCTGCATCATGGCGGTGCGGCGCGAGGCGAGCGCGGTCTCCTCGCCCTCCTTGGGCGCGAGTTGCTTGAGCTCGTCGGACGCGTGGCGCAGATAGTCGGCCTCGCGCGCGGCGCGCTCCATACCAGCACGATGCTCCTCCAGCGCGGCATTCGCACCGCGGCGCGCATCCCAGAGCGCCTCCACGGCCGTGACCTCCTTTTCAAGGCCGGCGAAGGCGTCGAGGAGGCGGCGGTGGGTGGCGGCATCGACCAGCGCGCGCTCGTCATGCTGGCCATGGATCTCGACCAGCGCAGCGCCGACCGCTTTCAGAGTCTGCACGCTGATCGACTGGTCGTTGATGAAGGCGCGGGTACGGCCGTCGGCGAGCTGCACCCGGCGGAGAATCATCTCGCCGGTATCATCCAGACCGTTTTCGGCGAGGATTTTCGCCGCGGGGTGACTCTTCGGGACATCGAATACGGCCGTAACCTGCCCCTGCTCTGCGCCATGGCGCACGAGGCCGGCGTCGCCGCGGCCGCCGAGCGCCAACGCAAAGGCATCGAGCAGGATGGATTTGCCCGCACCGGTTTCGCCGGTCAAAACCGCGAGTCCGGTGGCGAATTCGATATCGAGCCGTTCGATCAGGACGATGTCACGGATCGACAGACGCGCCAGCATGGAACCCTATTTCCTAGCCGAGACCCATTTTCTTGAAGGTCTTGCTGATCCATGACCCCTGATTCTCGCTCGGCTCGAGACCGCCGGATTTTACAAGATTATATGCGTCCTTGTACCAGCGGCTGTCAGGAAAATTGTGCCCAAGCACCGCGGCGGCGGTCTGCGCCTCGCCGACGATGCCGATGGCCATATAGGCCTCGGTCAGGCGGTACAGCGCCTCCTCGACGTGGCGGGTGGTCTGGTACTGCGTCACCACGGCCTTGTAGCGGTTGATCGCCGCCGTGTAGTCGCGCTTTTGCATATAGTAGCGGCCGACGTTCATTTCCTTGCCGGCGAGCTGGTCACGCGCGCCCTCGATCTTGGCCTTGGCGGAGGTCGCATATTCCGAGTTGGGATATTTGCGCACCACCTCTTCCAGCGAGGCGATTGCCTTCTCGGTACGGGTCTGGTCGCGGCTGATGTCCGGGATCTGGTCGTAATGCGAGGCGGCGATCAGGTACTGCGCATAGGCCGCGTCCGGGCTGCCGGGATGCAGCGTGACGTAGCGGGTGGCGGCGCCGATGCAGCCGTCGAAGTCGCCGCCCTGATAGGACGCATAGGCCGACATCAGCAGCGATTTCCGCGCCCAGTCGGAATAGGGATGCTGGCGGTCGACCTCTTCGAACTTCTTGTTCGCCGCCTTCATGTCCTTCTTCTCGTTCATGAGGTACAGGCCCTCATTGTAGATCTTATCGGCGGGCTCCTCGACGAAGGTGTCGTCCTTGGCCGTGAACTTGTCCCACAGCGCGCCGGTGCCGCAGCCGGCCAGCGGCAACGCGAGCAAGAAGAGCAAGAAGAAGGTGGCAGCGCGGAGCAACCCACGAGCCCCGGTCCAAGCCTTTGGCGAAACCGAGAGATGTCCGCGCGTCATACGCTGTGCCGACATGAATTTAAGACCTGACGCCTGTGATGCGGTGCCCGCCAGCCCATGAACCCGTCATGGGCGCGAAATGTGACCGTGGTGCCTGCCATGAGACCACGCCGGTGTAACCGAAAAACGATCTTCAACGAACCGGATAGGCAGGCATTCCGCCCGGATTAAGGCGAACTTGCCGCAATCCTAGCGGATCAACGTTACCAGGAGTTTCCCGGGGGGAAAGCCGCAGCCAGACGCCTGCGACAGCAGGTCGGTCAGGACACGTCCGGCCCGTAGGCCGCGGCGATCCGCCCGCCAACCATGCCGCTGCCGACCTCGACGACGGAACGCGTGGTGCGACGGGCCGCCTCGCCCTCGACCACCCGCCAGGCGGTACGATCAGCGAGCAGCGCAGTCAGGACGGCGTGGTTGAGCTTGTGGCCGCCACGAACCGAGCGATAGGCACCAAGCAGCGGCAGACCGGCCAGCGCGAGGTCGCCGATGACGTCCAGAACCTTGTGGCGAACGCATTCGTCGGCGTAGCGCAGGCCTTCGGTGTTGAGCAGCCGCTCGTCGTCGAACACGACGGTGTTGTCGAAGGAGGCACCGAGTGCGTAGCCCGCGCTCCAGAGCCGGGCGACATCGCACATCAGGCCGAAGGTCCGGGCACGGCCGACTTCGCGGCGGAAGCGTTCCGGACTGAGGTCAAAGGCAAAGCTCTGCTGGCCGATGACGGGATTGGTGAAATCGATCTCGACCTCGGCGCGGAACCCGGTGGCGTTAGGCCGGATCTCGCCGAAGGAGCCACCGATCTTGACCGAGACCGGCTTCAAAACCTGGATGAAGCGCCGTTGCGCCGGCTGGGTGACGATTCCGGCCTGGTCGATCGCAGCAACGAAGGCCGCGGCGCTGCCGTCCATGATCGGCACTTCCGGACCGTCGATTTCGATGGTGGCGTTGTCGACACCCATTCCCCGCAGTGCAGCAAGCACGTGCTCGGCGGTCGAGACCAGCGGGCCGTCGCGATCACCGAGAACAGTCGCAAAGTCGGTCGCGATCACCTGCTCGGCGGTTGCCTGAAACTCGCGGTCACTTCCCTCAAGGCCGGTGCGGACAAAAATAAGACCTGCGTCGACAGGCGCAGGTCCAAGGGTGAGGGTGACGGGAAGACCGGAATGAACGCCAACGCCGGCCACGGAGGCTTGCGCACGAAGCGTTGTTTGCCGGCTAAATTTCATCAGGAACCGCCCCACTACGACCACTGCGACTTATACATACCCGACTGACTGGCCGTATGGCCGCCCGTCCGAATCCGTATCCCCAAGTCACGGCAAACCATAGTCACTGCCCGAAACAGCGCCAACTCACGCTTTTTTACCGATTGTTACCCCAAACCCGCCGTATTCGCGCCAAGGCTTAACCAAATTACGCCGAGCTTTGGAGTTGATATCGGCACGTTTACTGAACCACCCAATGCATAATTAATGATTTAAAATCAGTTGCTTGGGTGTGCAGTCCGGGCATTTGCGGGGCCAAAGGAAAGGTCCCGGCAAGCTTCCCGCCGGGACCTTTTTTCGTCTGCCTTATTGTAACAATCCTCAGGTCGCCTGACGCCGCAGGAACGCCGGGATATCAAGATGGTCGTCTCCCTGTGGCGCCGGCGCAACAGGTGCGGGGCGGCCATGCATGTCGAGGCCTTGCGGCGCGGGCCGGCGAGCATACTCCGATACCGGCTCGTTCGAAGCGATCTGCTGTGCAACGGACCGCTGCGGCTTGCGATCGGGCAACGGCGCCATCGCCGGACCAGCGCTGCGCGCCGCGATCGGCGGCTCGCTCTCCTCGTCGCGACGGCCGAGGCCGACATTGGCGAGGCGCTGCAGCAGCGACAGGCGGGTCTTTTGCGGAGTCTCGTCCTCGACCTCGCCGCGGGCCTGGCGAATCTCGGCCTGGGCGGGCATCGGCAGTTCATCGAGGCGCGGCATCCGCGGCGCGCGCACGGGCGGCCGCTCGGCCTGCGGCGGGATGAAGTTTTCCGGCGTCATCGGCTCCTGCATAGAGAGCGGCGCCTGCTCGGGCTCCGGGAACAGGGACGGCTTTTGCGCGATCGGGCGCACGGTGACGTCGCCATAGGTCTGCGTTGGCGCAGGCGCCTGCGGGACTTCGGCAACGGCGGCGGCGATGGCCGCGAGCGCCGCACGCTCGACGTTGGGACGTGGAGCCATGGGAGCGCCCGAGCCCGACGCAGCGGCCGGGATCTGGCCTTCCAGCTTCTGGGCACGCTCGGCCATGCGCTGATTGTCGGCGCGCAGCCGTGCGGTAAGGTCGGCGAGACGGGTCTCGGCCACCGCGGCCGGAGCCGGAGTCTGCTGGCCCTGGGGCGCCGGGTTCGCAACCGGG
This sequence comes from Bradyrhizobium sp. 142, assembly GCF_023074015.1. Taxonomy (NCBI): domain Bacteria; kingdom Pseudomonadati; phylum Pseudomonadota; class Alphaproteobacteria; order Hyphomicrobiales; family Nitrobacteraceae; genus Bradyrhizobium; species Bradyrhizobium sp. 142. Next base: position 42,062 of record NZ_JADPKQ010000455.1, on the reverse strand, counting down.
GCGCTGGTGGCTTGGGTGTTGCGGGCGATCGCGGCCTGCTCGATGCCGGTGGCGACGACGGAGACGCGGATCAGGCCATCGAGCGCTTCGTCGAAGGTCGCGCCGACGATGATGTTGGCGTCCTGGTCGACCTCCTCGCGGATACGGGTCGCGGCTTCGTCGACCTCGAACAGAGTGAGGTCCTTGCCGCCGGTGATCGAGATCAGCAGGCCCTTGGCGCCCTTCATCGAGCTGTCGTCGATCAGCGGGTTGGCGATCGCGGCCTCGGCGGCGGTCAGCGCGCGCTTGTCGCCGGAGGCCTCGCCAGTGCCCATCATCGCCTTGCCCATTTCCTTCATCACCGCTCTCACGTCGGCGAAGTCGAGGTTGATCAGGCCTTCCTTGACCATCAGGTCGGTGATGCAGGCAACGCCGGAGTAGAGCACCTGGTCGGCCATCGCGAAGGCGTCGGCGAAGGTGGTCTTCTCGTTGGCGACCCGGAACAGGTTCTGGTTCGGGATGATCAGAAGGGTATCGACCACCTTGTGCAGCTCGTTGATGCCGGCTTCGGCGGTGCGCATGCGGCGGGCACCCTCGAAGTGGAACGGCTTGGTCACGACGCCGACGGTGAGAATGCCCATGTCGCGTGCGGTCTTGGCGATGACGGGAGCGGCACCGGTGCCAGTACCGCCGCCCATGCCGGCGGTGACGAACACCATGTTGGCGCCGGAGAGATGGTCGCGCAGCTCGTCGATCACCTCTTCCGCGGCGGCGGCGCCGACATTCGGCTGTGAGCCTGCACCCAGGCCCTGCGTGACCGCCGTGCCCATCTGCACGATGCGCTGCGCCTTCGACATCGTCAGCGCCTGCGCATCGGTGTTGGCGACCACGAAGTCGACGCCCTGGAGGCCGGCCGTGATCATATTGTTGACGGCATTGCCGCCGGCGCCGCCGACGCCGAACACGGTGATCCGCGGCTTCAGTTCGTGAATATCAGGAACATTGATATTGATGGTCATGTTTGCCTCTCGATCACGCGCGCGTGGGTTCGCCCCGGCCGGCGGCCGCGGGAGTTGATGAAAGTCGGGAATTGCGGAATAGAGTCATCAGAAGCCTTCGCGTAGCCATCGCCCGACCTTTCCGAAATAACCGCCGGTCCCTGTCTTGACCTGCTGCCGCGTATGCCGCGGTTCGACATGTTCTTGGTGGACATATTGCGGGTAGACCAGCAGCCCTGCGGGCACCGCGAAGGCGGCGTTCTTCGCCTCGTTGGGCAGCCGGCCAAAACCGAGCGGACGTCCGACCCGCACGGGCCGGCCGAGAATCTGCGTCCCGAGTTCGACGAGGCCGGTGAGCTGCGAGGCGCCGCCACTGAGCACGACGCGCCCGTTGGGCTCTGCCGCGAAGGGCGAATCCTTCAGTCTGTCCCGAACCATTTCGAAGATTTCCTCGGCACGGTGCTTGACGATGTTGGCGATGGTGGCGCGGGAGACGATCTGCGGCAGATCCTGCTCGTCACCGGCCGTCGGTACAGACATCAGCTCACGCGAGTCCGATCCGCCGGTGAGGACGGTCCCGTATAACGTCTTGATTCGCTCGGCATCGGCAATGGTCGCCGAGAGTCCGCGTGCAAGATCCATCGTGATGTGTTGCCCGCCGACCGCAAAGCCGGCCGCATGCACGAAGCGACCGCCGGCATAGACCGCGATCGTGGTGGTGCCCGCGCCCATCTCGACGACGGCCGCGCCAAGATCGGCTTCGTCGTCGGTCAGCACCGACAGACCGGCCACGTAAGGGCTCGCCGCCATGGCTTCGACATTGAGGTGGCAGCGCTCCACCGCCAGCATCAGGTTCCGCGCCACCGTGGCGTCGCAGGTGACGACGTTCATGTCGACGCCGAACTGGTGCGCAACCATGCCGCGGGGATCTCGGATGCCCTTGGCGCCATCGAGCGTATAGCCGACGGGCAGCGCATGCAGCACAGTGCGGCCCTCGCCGGTGGCATGGCGCATGCCGGTCGAAGTCACACGGCTGACGTCGGCGGGCGTCACCGCTCCGCCGCGGATATCGGCGGCAGCTTCAACCAATTGGCCGGAGAGCCTGCCGCCGGAGACTGACAGCAGCACGGACTCGACCCGCACCTTGGCCATCTTCTCTGCAAGCCCGACGGCCTGGCGCACCGCCTGCTCGCATTCGGCGAGATCGACCACCGCGCCGGCCTTCATGCCGCGCGACTGGATCTGGCTGTAACCGATCAGTTCGATCGCATGGGTACGTCCGCGCAGGGCCTCGCTCGGCGCGGACGGCTTCAGCCGCGCGATCATGCAGGCGATCTTGCTGGTGCCGATGTCGAGGCAGGCGACGAGGCCACCGCGCTTGTGCGGCATCGGCCGGGTCTTGGGGGTCTGGGTGCGGTCGAGGCCGGTCATGCGGAGTCTCCGGCCTTCTTCTTCTTTTTGTCCTTGAACAAGTCCTCGCGCGATTTGGCGGCGTCGTCGGACAGCTGCACCACCAGGCGATCGGGCAGGCGCATGTCGACGGCGAGGATGTCACGGGAGAACAGCTTGTCGTCCTTGTCGAGCCTGGAAAGCGTCGCAAGCGCGTTGCCGACGTCCTGCTCGGGCAGGCGGATATCGAGACCGTCCTTCAGCCTCAGGTTCCAGCGCCGCTCACCGACGTAGATCGCGGCTTTCGTCACCGAATTCACCTGCGGATAGCGCGCAAGCAGGGCCAGGAAGTCGCGAGCCTGCGTATCGGCACCCTTGCCCACCACGAGCGGCAGCGACAGGAAGCGGCGGGACACGTAGGGCTCGAGCACGGCACCGTCATCGGCGATCACCGATAGTCGGCCGGCTTGCTGCCACAGCGCAAACGCCTTGCGCTCGGTGATCTCGATCATGAGCTGGCCCGGATAGAGCTTCAGCACGGTCGCATCCGCGATCCAGGGATTGCCCTTGAGCTTGTCGCGGACGCCGTCGGCGTCGAGGAACAGCAGCGAGGAGCGGCCGCTGACGCCGCCGATCGCGAGGATCTCGTCCTGGCTGAGCTGCTTGCGGCCGTTGATCACGACGGAGGTGATGCGGAAGCCGGCCGAATTGGCCAGCGCGTTGCGGGCGTCGCCGACGGCGGTGACGAAATCCTGGAGATGCCCACCCTTGACGATGCCGAAGCCGCAGCTTCCGATCAGCAGCAGCACGGTCATGCTGATCCCGACCCGGCGCGGCAGATAGCGCTCGACCAGTGCCACCATGCGCGGCGGCGGCTCGCGCTCGATGATGGGTTTGGCCCTGGTCTTGTTCCTGATCTTGTCGCTGGCGGCAGCGCGCCTCTCGTTGCGTTTCTGCTCCACCCACTCGCGCAGAAGCACGACCGCTCCGACAGCGGCCGCCTTCAGGTCAGCTTGGGGCCTCAGCGATCTGAAAAGCGACCGGGTGAGGCTTCCTGCACCATCCATTGCACGAGCTCGTCAACAGTTTGCCCGCGACATCACGCGGGTCCTGGCGAACATGGACGTCTCGGACTTGCCGGCCGGGTGCTGGTCTTCAGCAGAAGAAGCCTTTCCCCTTCAAAGCGTTCGCTGGAGGTGAGATCACCCGCAACAGCTCACGCGCCGGCAGCCAAAGCGCCATATGCGCCGCCAGCGTTAACCTTCGGCCTTCCTGGTAAACAAAAGGTAAAGTTCGTTAACGCGGAAAGCTTTTTGCCCCGCGCTGTGAGGCATTTATGCCGCGATATCCGGCATTTTACCGGTTTTGGCCGCCAAACCGGGCGGTTTCGTCCGTTTCGCCGTTAACCAGTCCTAATTATTTCCGCACCCGCCGTTCGCCGAGCTCGATCAGGCCGCGCAGGAAGTCAGCGAACGCGATGCCTTCGGCCTTCAGCGACTTGGGGTAGAGCGAAGACTTTGTCAGCCCGGGCAGCGTGTTGGTTTCGAGATAGACCAGACCCTTGTCCGAGACGATGAAGTCCGAGCGCGAATAGCCGGTGCACGACATAGCACGATGCGCCAGCATCGCCTGCTCTTTCAGCGCGGCGGTGACCTCGGCCGTGAAGCGGCCCGGGCAGATCTCCTGGGTCGACTTCAAAAGATATTTCGCCGCGTAGTCGAAATTACCCTCGGCCGGAATGATCTCGATCGGCGGCAGCGCAATGATCGAACCGTCCGGCCGCTCCAGCACGCCGCAGGTTGCCTCGACGCCGGCAATATAGGGCTCGATGACGTACTCCTCGTGCTCCGCCGCATTGCGGACGGCGACGAGGTCCTGCCTGGCGTTGACGAAGATCAGGCCATAGCTCGAGCCGTCCCGCGCAGGCTTTGCGATCAGCCTGCCGTATTCGGCAAAAGCATCGTCGATCGTCTCGAGCGCAATGTTGGCCGGCGGGGTCACACCGCCGAGCGCGGCAAACCGCTTGGCCGCGGCCTTGTCGAAGGCGAGATGCGAGGAGGCCGACCCCGATCCGGTGAAGGCCACGCCGCGCGCCTCGCACGTCACCTGCAATTCGCCGTTCTCGGCGCGCCCGCCGTGCAGGCCGAGCACGAGCACGCGATCCTCGGCTTTGGCCTGGTCGAGCGCCTGCTCCAGCGGAATGCCGCGCGTGCCAGGCTGGAATTCGTCCTCAAACGGACGAGCATGTTCGAGCAGCTGCTTCGATTGGACGACGTGCACCTTGTCCTGGATGTCCCAGAACCAGAGATCGGCCTCGGGCAGCGCCTGATGCAGTGCCTGGGCTGAAGCGACCGAAACCAGACGCTCCCGGTTGGAGCCGCCGAAGAGGATGGTGATTTTCATAGTCCGCGATCTCTCCAACTTATCATTCCGGGGCACGACGACGTCGCGAGCTATGATGCGCAATTGCGCATCGGAGGATCCATTTTTCCACCGTCTCTGCGGCCCGATGGATTCCGGGCTCTCGCTTCGCGAGCCCCGGGATGACGGTGATCATGGAATTCCAACCCGCTTGATTTCCCAGTGTAGCTCAATTCCGGAATTTGCCTTCACCCGTTCGCGCACGGTCTCGCCGAGCGTTTCGATGTCGTGCGCGGTGGCCTCGCCCATGTTGATCAGGAAATTGCAGTGCATCTCCGAGACCTGCGCGCCGCCGACGCGCAGACCGCGGCAACCGGCGGCGTCGACCAGCTTCCAGGCGGAGTGGCCGGGCGGATTCTTGAAGGTCGAACCGCCGGTCTTTTCCCGGATCGGCTGCGCGGTCTCGCGATGACTCTGCACTTCCGCCATGCGCGCGCGGATACCTTCCGCATCCCTGAGCTCGCCACGAAAACGCGCGGAGGTGAAGATGATAGAGGGATCGACGCCGCTGCTGCGGTAGACGAACTGCATGTCGGCGTTGGAGAAGACGTGCTTTGTGCCGTCGCGGCCGATGCCGGTCGCCTCGATCAGCGCGTCCCTGGTCTCATCGCCATTGGCGCCCGCGTTCATGCGTAGCGCGCCGCCGATCGTGCCGGGAATGCCGAAGTAGAATTCCAGCTCGCCAATATTGGCGCTGGCCGCGACTTCCGCCACGCGCTTGTCGAGCGCGGCAGCACCAGCCGTGACGACGTTGCCGCTCACGCTGACGTCGCCGAAGCCGCGCGGCCCGAGCCGGATCACCACACCCCCAATGCCGCCGTCGCGCACGATCAGGTTGGAGCCGACACCGACGACGTAGACCGGAATGTCGTTCGGCAGATGTGCCAGGAAATAGGCGAGATCGCCCTCATCCGCCGGCGTGAACAGCACCTGCGCCGGCCCGCCGACGCGAAACCAGGTGAGCTCGGCGAGCGATTGGTTGGCGAGCAGCCGGCCGCGAAGCTCGGGCATCGCGGCCTTGAGATCGGGCGTGATGTCGGGGAAGGTCATGCGTGGACACCGCCCCAGCAAGAGTTCATCTCATGTAAGGCAGCCACAATCTTTCCGTTCCCTCCCCCCTTGTGGGGGAGGGTCAGGGAGGGAGGTAGCCACGAACTCAGACCTCGCCCGGGGCTACCCCTCTCCCCCGCCCTCCCCCACAAGGGGGGAGGGAGCGCAGCGTACCGCATGGCGAATAGCGAGAGCAAAATCACCACCCTCACCCCAGCGCCTTCAATTCGCCGGGCAGTGCGTAGGCCCATTGCGTGATGTTGCCGGCGCCGAGGCAGACGACGAGATCGCCCGATGTCGCGAGACCTTTGACGATACGCGCGAGATCCGTCACTGCCGGCAGCGGGATCACCTCGCGGTGCCCATGCGCGCGAAGGCCGGCGACGAAATGGTCGCGGTCAATGCCTTCGATCGGCGCCTCGCCTGCAGCATAGACATCGGCGACAATCACGGCATCGGCATCGTTGAAGCAGGTGCAGAATTCCTCGAACAGCGATTGCAGGCGGGTGTAGCGGTGCGGCTGCACCACTGCGATCACCTTTCCGCTGTAGGAGTCGCGCGCGGCCTTCAGGACCGCCGCGATCTCGACGGGGTGATGGCCGTAATCGTCGATGACGGTGATTCCGTTCCATTCGCCGGTGTTGGTGAAGCGGCGCTTGACGCCGCCGAAATTTGCGATGGCGCTGCGGATCTTGTCGTCGGAGATGCCGAGAGCATGTGCCACCGCAATCGCCGCGGTCGCATTCGATGCGTTGTGCCGGCCGGGCATCGGCAGCGCGAGGTCGCCGATCTCATGCGTTGTGCCGGCCTTGCGGTCGCGGATCACGACCTTGAACTTCGAGCCGCCGCCACCGGCAGTCAGGTCGAGCAACCGCGCATCCGCCTGCGGATTCTCGCCATAGGTGATGATGCGCCGATCCTCGATCTTGCCGACGAGGCTCTGCACGATTGGATGATCGATGCACATCACGGCAAAGCCGTAGAACGGCAGGTTCTCGACGAAGCTGCGGAATGCGTCCTGCACGGCCTCGAACGTCTTGAAGTGGTCGAGATGCTCGGGGTCGACATTGGTAACGATCGCGACTTCGGTCGGCAGCTTCAGGAACGTACCGTCGCTCTCGTCGGCTTCCACCACCATCCAGTCGCCGGCGCCGAGGCGCGCATTGGAGCCGTAGGCGTTGATGATGCCGCCGTTGATGACGGTCGGATCGAGGCCGCCGGCATCGAGCAGCGTCGCAACCATCGTCGTCGTGGTGGTCTTGCCATGGGTGCCGGCGATGGCGACGCAGCTCTTCAGCCGCATCAGCTCGGCCAGCATCTCGGCGCGGCGCACCACGGGAATGCGCTGCGCGCGCGCCGCCATCAATTCCGGATTGTCGCGCTTGATCGCCGAGGACACCACGACGACGTCGGCGCCGTCGACGTTCTTGGCCGCGTGGCCGACCGAGACCTTAGCGCCCTTCTTGCGCAGACGGTCGAGATTGTAATTGTCAGAGGCGTCCGAGCCCTGCACGGCATAGCCGAGATTGACCAGCACCTCGGCGATGCCGCTCATGCCGATCCCGCCGATCCCGACGAAGTGGATGGGTCCGATCTCGCGCGGCAGTCTCATGCTCTGTTCCCTGACCTTGCCGCCTGCGAAGGCGGCATTTGGCGAAGGTGACGGCTCAAATCAGCCGCGCGCCTTCGTATTGGATGCCCCGCTTTGGAAGGCGATGACAAGAGCTTTTTCGCGTCAGATTCCCGCAACTTTGACCACGAGATCGGCGAGCCTCTCGGCAGCATCGAGCCGCCCCGCCCCCTTCGCCGCTACAGCCATCGCCGCAAGGCGCTCGGGCTCTGCGGCAAAGCCGGAAATCTCCGTGGCCAGCCGGTCCGAGGTAAAGTCCGTCTGCGGGATACGAATCGCGCCGTCGACCTTGACCAGCACGCCGGCATTGGCGAACTGGTCCTGATCGATCGAGCCGGGCAGCGGCACCAGGATCGAGGGCCGGCCGATCGCGGCGAGTTCGGCGACGGTGCCGGCGCCGGAGCGCGAAACCACCAGATGGTTGGAGGCGAGCCGCGCCGGCAAATCCGTAAAGAACGGCGCAAGCTCGGCCTTGATCTTGAGCTGGTCGTAGACCGCGCGTACGCGCGCCATATCCTCGTCGCGGACCTGCTGGGTGAGGACGAGCCGGCTCCACAGCGCGGGCTCGAGCCGCTCGATCGCACCGGGCACGATGTCGGCCATGATGCGGGCGCCCTGGCTGCCGCCGACGACGAGCAGTCGCAGCGGGCCGTTCGCTTCGGGCGCAGAATATTTCACGGCGGCGGCCGCGAGGATCGCTGGCCGCATCGGCGTGCCGACCGTCGTGGTCTTGCCGGCCAGCGCCGGATCGCGGTCGAGCACGCCGGGCAAGGACGTCGCGATGGCGCGGACGCGACTTGCGAGGAAGCGGTTGGCGCGGCCGAGCACCGCGTTGGCGTCGTGAATGATGCCGGGCACGCCGGCGAATTTCGCCGCGACCAGCGGCGGCAGCGTCGGATAGCCGCCGAAGCCGACGACGGCGACCGGTTTGAGACGCTTGATCAGGCCGAAAGCAGACAGCGTTCCGGCAGCGAGCGTGAGGCCGGCATAGGCGAGCTGAAGCGGGTTGCGCCCGCGCGCAGTCTCGCTTGCAACGACGTCGATCATGTCCTTGCTGAACAGCCCGCCGTAGCGCAGCGCGCGCTCGTCCGTGACGAGGCGAACGCGAAAGCCGCGCCGGATCAATTCGACGCCGAGCGCCTCGGCCGGAAACAGATGGCCGCCGGTGCCGCCCGCGGCGAGAAGAATCAGGGGGGACGTGTCCATGGAAACGCCTTTTACTAGGTCCTTCTCGTCATTGCGAGCGAAGCGAAGCAATCCAGACTGCCTCTGCGGAGACAGCCTGGATTGCTTCGTCGCTTCGCTCCTCGCAATGACAAAAACTAAGCGTAGCTGCGCATCGCCTCGGCGTGGCCGCTTGCCTCGACCTCGGTGCGTGGGCGCAGCCGGGTCAGCGCCAGCATCATGCCGACGCCATAGGCGAGCGACACGATCGAGGAGCCGCCATAGGAGATGAAGGGCAACGTCATGCCCTTGGCGGGGATGAGCTGGAGGTTGACCGACATGTTGATCGCAGCTTGAACGCCGAACAGGATCGCCAGGCCCGAGGCTGCAAAGCGCGAGAACATGTCCTCATTGGCATAGGCGCGCGACAGCGTGCGGATGACGACGAAGGCGAACAGCGTCAGCATGGCGAGGCACAGGATGATGCCGAACTCTTCGGCCGCGACCGCGAACACGAAATCGGTGTGGCTGTCCGGCAGGCTACGCTTGGCAATGCCCTCGCCCGGTCCGAGCCCGAACCAGCCGCCGTTGTAGAAGGCCTCCATCGCGGTATCGACCTGGAAGGTGTCGCCTGAAGCCGGATTCATGAAGCGCTTGATGCGGCCTGCGACGTGCGGAACGAACAGATAGGCGCTGAACAGGCCGGCGGCGGCAGCGCCCGCAAGGCCGAACACCCAGATCATGCGCATGCCCGCGATGAAGAACAGCGAACCCCACACCATCAGGACCAGCATGGTCTGGCCGAAATCCGGCTCCATCACGAGCAGCGAGACCAGCATCAGCAGCAGCACCAGTGCCATCGAGGTTGCCGGCATTTCGGGCCGCCTGGTCGATTCTGCGAACAGCCAGGCCGCAACGACGACAAACGAAGGTTTGGCGATCTCAGAGGCCTGGATGTTGACGCCGAGCAGCGTGATCCAGCGCCGCGAGCCCTTCACCTCCGGGCCGATCGCGAGCGTCAGCACGATCAGGACGATGCTGGCCGCGAAGATGATCAGCGCCGAGCGGCGGATCGCGCGCGGCGACAGGAAGGAGACGCCGACCAGCACCATAAAGGACGGCGCCAGGAACATCACGTGGCGGCTGAAGAAGTGGAAGGGATCAAGCCCGATGCGGGTCGCAACCGGCGGGCTGGCCGCGAGCGACAGGATGACGCCGCACAGCATCAGCGCCAGGATGGCGCCCATCAGCGGCTTGTCGACGGTCCACCACCACTCGGAAAAGGGGGTGCGTTCTTCACGGGAGAGCATGGGCGGCCGCTTTCGGACGGAGGTCGGTCCATTGGTCGCCGAGGTTGGTTTACGGGTGGTTAATGAGATAAGGATCTTTAGAGGTAGCTTGCGTCGCCCACCACAAATGCGCGTCATACCCCGCGAAGGCGGGGTATCCAGTACGCCGCGGTTTCACGGCTCAAGCACCGCCTCTGGAATACTGGGTCACCCGCCTTCGCGGGTGACGACAGCGAGAAATGAGAACACAGCGTACCCTCACACCACCGGCTTCACACCCGGCAGCGCCTGCACCAGCTCGCGGAACTTTGCGCCGCGGATCTCGAAATTGCGGTACTGGTCGAAGGAGGCGCAGGCGGGCGACAACAGCACGACGGGATCCTGTAAGCCCGATGCTTCCGCATCGCGCGCGGCGTGCTCGACGGCAATATCGAGCGTTTGGCTGATCTCATGCGGCACCTGTGTACCCAGCGTTCCCGAAAACTCCTGCGCCGCCTCGCCGATCAGATAGGCCTTGCGGATGCGCGGAAAAAAGCCGGTCAGGCCAGTGATGCCGCCCGCCTTCGGCTTGCCGCCAGCAATCCAGAAGATGTCGGCAAAGGACGACAACGCATGCGCGGTGGCATCCGCGTTGGTGCCCTTGGAGTCGTTGACGAACAGCACGTTGCCGCGGCGGCCGACCTGCTCCATGCGGTGCGCCAGGCCGGGAAAGCTGCGCAGGCCGTTCTGAAGCACATCCTGGCTGATGCCCATCGCGAGCGCGGCAGCCGCGGCGCAGGCCGCGTTCTGTGCATTGTGCTGCCCACGCAGCGAACCGATGCCGCCGAGCGCGGCGACCTCGCTGCGGGCGCCGCCCGAGGCGCGCACGATCGTGCCGTGCTCGACATAGATGCCGGAGGCGACCGGATTCTTAACTGAGATGCGCACGACGGTCTTTCCGGCGCGGTCGAGCCGGTCGGCGATGTCGCGGCAAAAGCCGTCGTCGACGCCGACGATCGAGGTGCCGCTCCCCTGAACGCCGGCGACGAGGCGCTCCTTCACCGCGGCGTAATGCGCGATCGTGCCGTGACGGTCGATGTGATCCTCGCTGACATTGAGCAGAATGCCGACGGAGGGATCGAGCGAGGGCGTGAGATCGATCTGGTAGGACGACATCTCGATCACATGGACGCGGCCCATGCGCTGCGGCTCCAGCGACAGGATCGCGGTGCCGATGTTGCCGCCCATCTGGGTGTCGTAGCCGGCCACCTTGGTCAGGTGCGCGATCAGCGCCGTCGTGGTCGACTTGCCGTTGGTGCCGGTGATGGCGACGAACGGCGCGTCCGGCGCATGCCGCCGTCGCTCGCGGCAGAACAGCTCGATGTCGCCGATCACTTCGACGCCCGCCTCGCGCGCCTTCAGCACAGTCCAGTGCGGCACCGGATGCGTCAGCGGCACGCCAGGTGCGAGCACAAGAGCCGCGAAATTCGTCCAGGAGACGTTGCGCAAGTCCGCGGTGATGAAGCCGGCTTGCGCCGCCTTGGCGACATTCTCGGCACTGTCGTCGCCGGCGATCACCTCGGCGCCGCCGGCCTGCAGGGCGTGGCAGGAGGCGAGCCCCGAGCCGCCGAGCCCGAACACGGCGACGGTCTTGCCGGCGAAGGACGTAACCGGGATCATCGATCGCTCACCGCAGCTTCAGCGTCGACAGGCCGGCGAGCGCCAGCATCACCGAAATGATCCAGAAGCGGATCACGATCTGCGGCTCGGTCCAGCCCAGCTGCTCGAAATGGTGATGGATCGGCGCCATGCGGAAGATGCGTTTTCCGGTGAGCTTGAACGACACCACCTGGACGATGACGGAGACCGCCTCCAGCACGAACAGGCCGCCGATCACCGCGAGCACGATCTCGTGCTTCACCGCCACCGCGATCGCACCCAGCATGCCGCCGAGCGCGAGCGAGCCGGTGTCGCCCATGAAGATCGAGGCGGGCGGCGCGTTGAACCAGAGGAAGCCGAGCCCCGCCCCCAGCAGCGCGCCGCAGAGCACCGCGAGCTCGCCGGTGCCGGCGACGTATTTGATCTGCAGATAGTCTGCGAATACGGCGTTGCCGGCGAGATAGGCGATCATCGCAAAACTCGCGGTCGCGATCATCACGGGCACGATGGCGAGGCCATCGAGACCGTCGGTGAGATTCACCGCATTGCCGGCGCCGACAATGACGAAGGCGCCAAAGACGATGAAGAACCAGCCGAAATGCAGCACCGTATCCTTGAGGAAAGGAATCGTCAGCGCGGTCGACGCGGGATCGCGATTGAGCCGCACCAGCGCATAGCAGGCGGCCAGCGCGATCACCGCCTCGATCAGCAGGCGAAGCTTGCCGCCGAACCCGGTCGTGGTCTGCTTGGTCACCTTGAGATAATCGTCATAGAAACCGACGAAGCCAAAGCCGAGGGTCACCGCGAGCACGATCCAGACGTAGGGGTTGAGCGGATTAGCCCACAGCACCGTGCCGACCGTGAGGCCGGACAGGATCATCAGCCCGCCCATGGTGGGCGTGCCCTTCTTGCTGAGATGCGATTGCGGGCCATCGGCCCGGATCGGCTGACCCTTGCCTTGGCGGATGCGCAAGTGATCGATGATCCAGGGCCCGAACAGGAACACGAACAGCGCCCCGGTGACGACGGCGCCACCGGTGCGGAAGGTGATATAACGGAAGACGTTGAGGAAGGTGCGAACCGCACCGAAGCCCGGAAATGTGTTGGAGAGCTCGATCAGCCAGTAAAACATTCAGAAGGTCCTATGGCGCCTTGCACGCGAGCTTGGCCTTGACCGGCCTCAGTGCCTCACGCGCATTCGCTGGTCTTGGTTTCGCTGGTCTTGGTCATGGTCGGGCGACCTCTAAGAAACCGGACGACTTCGCGCCGCAAAGGGTGGGATCTGGAACAGCGCCTTCCAAGCAGTTTACGCCTTTGCCTGCAAGGCGGCCACCAGGGCCGGCACAAACTTGTTGACCCAGAACATCTTCTTGCTGCCCTTGACAACCACGACATCGCCTGCCTTCAGCAGGCCTGCGACGGCATTGGGCTGCAGCGTGGCGGGATCGTCATGCCAGCCGAGGGCTTTGCCGGCCGGCAGCACGTCGTGGAGGTGGCGCATCAGCGGCCCGACGCAATAGACGCCGTCGATCCCTGCGAGATGCCCGGCGAGGCCGGTGTGATAGCTCGGTGCGTCATCGCCCAATTCCAGCATGTCGCCGAGCACCGCAATGCGGCGACCGCCGTTCACGTGACGCGCCTGAAGGCTTTGTAGCGCAGCAGCCACGCTGGCTGGATTGCCGTTAAAACTATCGTCGATCACGGTAACGCCGCCGACGACCTGCTCGACGCCGCGGCCGGTCATGATGCCGACCCGGTCGAGCTTGATCGCGAGCGTCGCCGCATCGAGGCTCGCCGCACGGATCGCGGTGAGTGCCGCAAGCGCATTCTGCACCCGGTGCGGCGCACCCGGCGTCAGGCTGAATGCGAGCTCCTTCTTGCCGATCCCGGCGACCACCTGCCAACTCTCGCCATGCGGGGCGTGCGTGATCTCGTGCACCTCGGCATTCTCGCCGAAACGTACGACCTTGCCCTTCCATTCGGGCGCCTTGATCCCGGCCGGCAGCACCAGCACGCCGTCCGGGGGCAAACCGAGTGCGATCGACACCTTCTCGCGGCGGATCGCTTCGAGCGAGCCGAGCTTTTCCAGATGCACCGGCTGGACGTTGACGACGAGGGCGACGGTCGGCCGCGTCAATTCGCTGAGCCGCGCGATCTCACCACGCTGGTTCATGCCCATCTCGACCACCCAGAGGCTCGCATCGGGCCTAGCGTTGCACAACGTCAGCGGTACGCCCCAGAAATTGTTGAAGCTCGACGGGCTCGCATAGGCGTTCGGATAGGCCGCGAGAAATTCCTTGGTGCTGGTCTTGCCGGCGCTGCCGGTCAGCCCGATCACCGGCCCGTTGAAGCGCGCGCGTGCGGCGCGTGCGAGACCCCAGAGACCGTCGATCAGCGTGTCCTTCACGATGATTTGCGGGATGCGGATGCCGGCGATCTCATGCGGCACGATCATTGCGGCCGCACCGGAAGCTTCGGCCTTGCCCGCGAAATCCCATCCGTCACGCGCACTGGCGAAGGCCGAGACGAAGCCGCCGCTCGGCGTGCCGCTGAGCGCAACGAACAGGCTGCCCGGCTTCACCAGCCGGCTGTCCTGGGTGACGAGATCGATTGGCGTGTCCGGGAATGTTCCGGCAACACCCAGCGCACGCGCCACTTCGGCAACTGTCCATAGTGGCCCACTCATGCAACCCTCGACGCTAATGCGGCGGCGACCGCCTCGTGATCACTGAAGGGCAGCACCTGGCCGCCGACAATCTGCCCGGTCTCGTGGCCCTTGCCGGCAATGAGTAGCGCATCGCCTTCTTGCAGGTCCTCGATCGCGGTGCGGATCGCCGCGGCGCGGTCGCCGATTTCGCGCGCGCCCTTTGCGGTCGCGAGGATTGCGGCGCGAATGGCTTCCGGCTGCTCGCTGCGCGGATTGTCATCGGTGATGATGACGCCGTCGGCGTTCTCCGCCGCGATCGCACCCATGATCGGCCGCTTACCGGCATCGCGATCGCCGCCGGCGCCGAACACGACGATCAGCCTTCGCCTGGCATAAGGGCGCAGCGCCTGCAACGCCTTCGCCAGCGCATCGGGCTTGTGCGCGTAATCGACGAAAATCGGCGCGCCGTTGCGCTCGCCGACGCGCTCCAGCCGGCCCTTTGCGCCTTCGAGATGTTCGAGGCTCGCAAACACATTCGCCGCATCGCTGCCGGTGCCGATCGCAAGGCCGGCCGACACCAGCGCGTTCTCGATCTGGAATTCGCCGACCAGCGGCAGCCGGATCGAATGCCGCTTGCCGCGGTGTTCGAGCGCAAGCACTTGCGAGAAGCCTTCGACCACGGCATCGACGAGACGAATGCCCTCGCCTGCGCCATCGCCGTTACGACCGACCGGCATCACGCGCAGGCCGCGCGTTTTCGCCGCCTCAACAACTTCAGCCGAGCAGTCGTGATCGGCCGAGATCACCGCGGCGCCGCCCGGCGGAACCAGTTCGCGAAACAGCCTGAGTTTTGCGGCCAGGTAATGCGCGACGGTCGGATGGTAATCCATGTGGTCGCGCGAGAGGTTGGTGAAGCCGCCGGCGGAGACGCGCACGCCGTCGAGACGATACTGATCAAGCCCGTGCGAAGACGCCTCGAAGGCGAGATGCGTGACGCCGTCGCGCGCGATCTCATCCAATTGCCGGTGTAGCGCGATCGGATCGGGCGTCGTCAGCGAGCCATAGACCGTGCGCTTCGGCGACACTAGGCCGATGGTGCCGATGCTGGCGGAGACATGCGCGAGCCGCTCCCAGATCTGCCGCGTGAACGCCGCGACCGAGGTCTTGCCGCTGGTGCCGGTCACCACGGCTATGGTCGCCGGCTGCAAGGGGAAGAAGCTCGCCGCGGCCAGCGCCAGCGCGCGGCGCGGATTGGCGACGCTGATGAACGGCACCTCGCAGCCCGCCGGCGGATGGTCGCCGACAATGGCGACCGCGCCTGCGGCAACGGCCGCATCGATGAAGCGCGCGCCGTCGGTCTTGCTGCCTGCGAGTGCGAAGAAAACATCGCCGCGCTTGACCGCGCGACTGTCGAGCGCAAGCCCCGTCACATCGAGCGCGGCAGCGGCGGGCTCGATCGCGGCATCATTACCAAGGACATCTTGGCCAAGGAGATCGCGCAGTTTCATGGTCTTCCAGTCGACATGCCGTGCCGGAACGCCGAATCGCCGTAAAGTACCGACTCAGCACCGGCGACGGGCTACCCGTTGATTACTGGGTTGCTCTGGATGCTGCAAGAATAAGGCGCTCGGACGGCGGCAGATCGAAGCGAGGTTCGACGCCCAGAAGCGGCGCAATCCGCTCGATCACCTTGCCGCCCGTCGGCACCGCATTCCAGCCCGAGGTGATGAAGCCGTGGGTCTCCGGCAGCGCCTGCGGCTCGTCCAGCATCACGAGGATCTGATACTTCGGATCGTCGCAGGGCATGATCGCCGTAAAGGAGTTGAGCACCCGCTTCTTGGCATAGCGGCCATTGATGACCTTCTCGGACGTGCCGGTCTTGCCGCCGACGTAATAGCCTTTGATGTCGGCGGTCTTGGCGGTGCCGATCTCGGCATTCAGCCGCATCAGAAACCGCATCTTGTCGCTGGTCTCCTGCTTGATCACGCGCTTGGCCAGCGCCGCCGCTTCCGCTTCGCTGCGCTTCATGAATGTCGGCGGAATGAGGTAGCCGCCGTTCACCAGGGCGTTGATGCCCATCACTGCCTGGAGGGGCGCCACGGACAGGCCCTGACCGAACGCGACGGTAACCGTGTTCAGCTCACTCCAGCGGCGCGGCACCAGCGGAGCCGCACTCTCGGGCAACTCGGTGCGCAGCCGCGTCAACTGGCCCATCTTGGCGAGGAACGCCTTGTGCGCCTCGACGCCCTGGCCGAGCGCGATCCGCGCGGCGCCGATATTCGACGAGTAGGTGAACACTTCCTTGGTGTTGATGAACCGACCGAGCGGATGGCTGTCATGGATGGTGAACTTGCCATAGTGCAGGTTTCCGCGCGCGTCCCACGACGAGTTCAGGTTGATCTTTCCGGAATCGAGCGCCATCGCCAGCGTGAACGCCTTGAACGTCGATCCCATTTCGTAGACGCCGGTGGTCAGGCGGTTGATGCGATCGGGGTCGTGGGCTTCCTTGGGATTGTTGGGATCGAAATCCGGCAGCGAAACCAGCGCGACGATCTCGCCGGTCTTGACGTTGGAGATGATGCCGGACGCCGCCTTGGCGTGGAACTTTTCCTTGGCCTTCGAGAGCTCGTCGCGTAGCGCGTGCTCGACGCGCAGGTCCACCGAGAGTTCGACAGGCTTTTGCAGCCGGTCGGTGGCAAAGCCGGCGCGGTGGAGATCAGCGAGCCCTTGATTGTCGAGCCACTTCTCCATGCCGGCGATGCCCTGGTTATCGATGTTGACCAGACCGATGAGGTGAGCGACCTCGTTGCCGGTCGGATAGACGCGCTTGTTCTCGCGCAGGAATCCGATGCCGGGAATGCCGAGCTTGTGGATGTCCTGCTGCTGCTTCGGCGTGATCTCGCGCTTGAGCCAGACAAAGCCCTTGCGCGTCTTCAGGCGCTCGCGCACCTCGGCCTCGTCGAGGTCGGGCACGGTCGCGGTGAGCAGCTCGATGGCCTCGTCCTTGTCGATGATGCGGCGCGGCTCGCCGAACAGGCTCGACGCCTTGACGTCGGTTGCGAGGATCGCGCCGTTGCGGTCGACGATGTCGGGCCGCGCGGTCGCGACCACCTCCTGCGCCGCGGCGCGCCGCGCGCCGTGGGCGTCGGCGCCGATCGCAAACATCACGAGCCGGCCGCCGATCAACGCATAGACCCCGGCGAAGGCGAGGATCGCCAGCCCGACACGCGCCCGCGCCTTCGCGGCACGGTCGACATTGCGCCCGTAGAGCAGGCTGCGGATCAGCCGCTGCCGCCAAGGCTCATTTGATTTCTCAACAGGCTTGGCCGGAGTTGCAGCACTCATTGCTTGTCCTCGGGCTGAGGCACCGAGCCCGTCACCGTATCCGGATCGCTCGCAGCTTCGATGGTGGTGATCATGGACCCGATCGGATCGGGCTCGCCTGGCCTGAACATCCGCGGCGGACGCTCCGGCAGATTCTTCAATGAGTCATATTGCGTCGCATTGACCGGCTTCAGCGGCAGATGCCGCTCGGCGAGGCCTTGCAGGCGCAGCGGTGCATCGAGCTTGGCCCATTCGGACCGCAGCGCCGCGATGGCGTCGCGCTGCTCGCGGATCTCCGCATGCAGCCGCAACACCTTCTCGGTGCGGGCCGTGGAATCCATCTTGATCCGGTAGACATAGGCGGCCGCGAAGATCAGCGCGCCGATGACGAGGAGGTGGATGATGCGCATGCGCTAGCCACCCCTCATCACGTCGGAGAGTCTTGGCCATGACGACGGCTCGCCGTCGTCATGCGCGGGCGCCGCCGTACGCTCGGCGGCACGAAGCTTGGCGGAACGGGCACGCGGATTGCGCGCAACTTCCTCTTCGCCTGCGATCACGGGCCGCCGCGTCAGAAGCTGGAAACTCGGTGCCGTCTGCGCCATTTCCGGCAGATGACGCGAGCCGCCGCCGGTCCTGGATCGCTCGGACAGGAAATTCTTGACGATGCGGTCTTCCAGCGAGTGGAACGAGACCACCACGAGCCGGCCGCCGGGCCGCAGCACGCGTTCGGCTGCCGCCAGCGCAGTCTGGAGTTCCTCGAGCTCTTCGTTGACGAAGATGCGCAGGGCCTGGAACGTCCGCGTCGCGGGGTGGATGTCCCCGGGCTTTGAACGAACCACCCTGGCGACGAGATCGGCGAGCGCGCGCGTGGTCGTGAACGGCGTCTCTTGTCGGTCCGCCACGATGGCGCGGGCGACGCGGCGCGAATGCCGCTCCTCGCCGAAGAGATAAATGATGTCGGCGAGATCGGCTTCCGAGGCGCGCGCGACAACGTCGGCCGCGGTCGGCCCCGACTGCCCCATCCGCATGTCGAGCGGACCGTCGAGGCGGAACGAGAAGCCCCGACCGGCCTGGTCGAGCTGCATCGAGGAAACGCCGACGTCCATCACGACGCCGTCGACGGCATCAAAACCTTGCGCCGCGCAGACCTCATCAAGGTTCGAAAAGCGATCCTCGACCAGCGTCAGCCGGCCCGCGGAGCGCTCGACCAGCTCGGCACCATCAGCGATCGCGGTGCGGTCGCGATCGATCGCGATCAGACGGGTTCCCGGCACGTCGAGGATGGCGCGGCTGTAGCCGCCGCCGCCAAAAGTGGAATCGACATAGATGCCGCCCTCGCGCGGTGCGAGATGGTCGATGGCCTCGCGGCCAAGGACGGGGATATGCGGAACCGAGCTCATGCGGCACGCCTGCCGAGCGCCCAATGGGACGTTCGAACGAACATCCATACCAAATTGGGGGCGAGCAAGCCCATTGCGCCTCGAATTGTTCCGCGTCGCGGCGGTTCCACGACCCAACCCCTGTGCAACATGGCTGCCGAACCCGGTCGCCCCGGGCAGCAAACCCGGTGTTCCCAGTGGAATTTGTCGGGCAGCCATGGAATTTCGAGCCAAAAACGCCTTGGCCGCCTCCGGACGCGGGTCGGCTCTTCACCTCTCAGTAACGGCCCTTAGCGTTAAGAAAGCGTTGATCGTTTCCTTACAAGTGGAAAAGGTCGCGAGCCGGTGATGCTTCATCCACACACAAGGCGCAAAATGCATCCGTTAACCGCCCCGCGCGATTGCGCCGGCGGGAGGGTAAAGGAATAGTAAAGTGAGGGCCTTAACGGCCTATGGTTCCCCCGTTCGATTTGAGCTGCCTATGCCGCCCGGTTCGCCCGCGCCACCTGGACCCGACTCGAAGCGTCAACGCGTTCTCCCGGTTCCCAAGACTGCGGCGATCATGCGGACGTTCGACCCGGATTCCTCGATCGTGTCGGACATCATCCCCTCGCCGAACCACGGCGACCGCGACAAGGGACGGCAGCCCGATATGATCGTGCTGCACTATACCGGCATGCCCGACGTCGAGGGCGCATTGGCGCGGCTCTGCTCCGCCGGCACCGAGGTCTCGGCGCACTATGTCGTGCTCGAGGACGGTCGCATCGTGCAATGCGTGCAGGAGGCCAAGCGCGCCTGGCACGCCGGCATGTCGTCCTGGGCCGGCGAGGACGACATCAACTCCTGCTCGATCGGCATCGAGATCGTCAATCGCGGCCATGACTGGGGCTATCCGGAATTTCCGCTGCGCCAGATCGCAGCCGTGATCGCGCTGTGTCGCGGCATCATGCTCCGCCGCAAGGTGCCGGCACACCGGGTGCTCGGCCATTCCGACGTCGCGCCGGCGCGCAAAAAGGACCCCGGCGAAAAATTTCCGTGGCATTCGCTGGCCAACTCAGGCGTCGGCCACTGGGTCACGCCCGCACCTGTCGTGCGCGGCGAAAGCCTGATGCTCGGCACCATCAGCGACGAGGTGCTGAGCCTGCAGCAGGCGCTCGCCAGATACGGCTACGGCGTGCCGCTGACCGGCAAATACGACGCTGCGACGATGGAGGTCGTCACCGCCTTCCAGCGCCATTTCCGCCCGGCGCGCCTCGATGGCGTCGCGGATCATTCGACGCTGTCGACATTGCAAGCGCTGCTGGCGAGCCTTCCGGCGGAAGGGACGGCGGTGGCGGCGAAGTGACGATGCTAACCACATGCTCGTCATTGCGAGAGCTCTTGCGACGAAGCAATCCAGACTGTCTCAGCGGAGGCAGACTGGATTGCTGCGCTCGCAATGACGGAGGTTTTGGCGGCTAGCCAAGTTCGTTCATCCGCCGCGCATACAATCTCCGCAACGGCTCCAGCTGTGTCGCCTCCGTCGCCGCAACATACGCAGCGCGCGCCTCGTCCTTCCGTCCAAGCCTCCGCAACAAATCCGCCCGCACCGCGGGCAACATCTCATAGCCGTCAAGCCCGCCGCGCGCGGCGATAGCGTCGACGAGATCGAGCGCGCGTCCCGGCCCGTCAACCATCGACACGGCCGCGGCATGATTGAGCTCGATCACCGCAGATGGGTTGATTCGCAGCAACACCTCATAAAGCCCGGCGATCTGCGGCCAGTCGGTTTGCGCGTAGCTCGGCGCGCGGGCGTGGAGCGCGGCAATCGCGGCCTGCACCGCATAAGGGTGCGGCCGGCCGGGCGCGCGAAGCGCGTCGTCCACCAGCAGCAATCCCGCCTCGATCTGCGCGCGATCCCACAGCGTGCGGTCCTGTTCTTCCAGCAGCACGATGTCGCCGGCTGCGGTCTCGCGCCCGGCGCGCCGCGCGTCATGCAGCAGCATCAGAGCGAGCAGGCCTTTGATCCCGGCGCGATCGGGCATCAGCCGATCGAGCAAGCGGCCGAGCCGAATGGCTTCGACCGCGAGGTCGGGCCGCATCAGGTCCGTGCCCGAAGTCGCCACATAGCCTTCGGTGAAGACGAGATAGATCACGGCGAGCACGCCGTCGAGCCGCGGCGCCAGCGCGTCGCGCTCCGGCACCTCGTAGGGTATGCCGGCGAGCCTGATCTTCTGCTTGGCGCGGACGAGCCGCTGCGACATCGCCTCTTCGCTGACCAGAAAGGCGCGGGCGACCTGCGCGGTGGAGAGGCCGCAGATGGTGCGCAACGTCAGCGCGACCTGGACCTCGGGCGCAAATGCGGGATGGCAGCAGGTGAAGATCAGCCGCAGCATGTCGTCGTCGAGCATTGCCGGCGGCTCGTCGGGCGCGTGCACATTGAGCTCGAGCTCCTGCACCAGCGCCTGCTGCTTGGCGCGAAAAATAGCCCGGCGGCGAATGCGGTCGATCGCCTTGTTGCGGCCGATATTGACCAGCCAGGCGCGCGGATTGTCGGGCACCTCGCACGTAGACCAACGCTCCACCGCGACCGCAAAGGCATCCTGGAGCGCGTCCTCGGCGAGATCGAAATCGCCGACGAGGCGGATCAGGGTGGCCAGCGCCCGCCCCGCCTCGTCGCGAAAGATCGTCTCGATGTCGGTAGGAGAGATCACTTGTTGTAGATCATCACCGGCCTGACCTCGATCGACCCTTCCCTGGCCTCGGGAATTCGCGCCGCTAGCGCAATGGCGGTGTCGAGATCCTTGGCCTCGACCAGATAATAGCCGCCGAGTTGCTCACGCGTTTCCGCGAACGGGCCGTCGGTTGTCAGGGTCTTGCCCTCGCGCACGCGCACGGTGGTTGCCGTCGTGGTCGGCTGAAGTCCGTCGCCAGCCTTGAAATGACCGCTCTGGACGATGGACTGGGTATACGCACCGTATTCCGCCGTCACTGCCTGACGGTCCGCGGGGGACATGTTGACCAATTTCGCTTCGTTCCGGTAGATCAGCAGTAGGTACTGCATTGCTCACTCCTGTGGTTCGGCTGGGTTGCCGACATCCAGTCGAACGGGGCACACGCCAAACGACATCTTCAGGATAAATTATTTGCAGGCCGTGTGCGCGGCGATCTCTGCTTGACGGAACCGTCACAAATGCCCATGCGTAACCCGTCAGTCGGCCGGACGGCCGCCCTTGCAAGTGCCGAAAGGCCGCCGGGGAGGAAAGTCCGGGCTCCCTTGACATGCGGTGCCGGATAACGTCCGGCGAGGGTAACCTCAGGGAAAGTGCCACAGAGAACGAACCGCCCGCCGTCGCCCCTAACGGGGCTATGGCGTGACAAGCCCTCGGGCTCGCCACGCCGAAGCAGCGCAAGCTGCATAGGCGGGTAAGGGTGAAAAGGTGCGGTAAGAGCGCACCGCGGCTCCGGCAACGGGGCCGGCATGGTAAACCCCACCGGGAGCAAAACCGAATAGGGACGGCTTAAGCGGGCTGTTCGCGCAAGCGATAACGCCGCGGGGCGATGTCAGGCCCGCCGTCCGGGTAGGTTGCTCGAGGCCATGTGCAAACATGGTCCCAGAGGAATGGCCGTCACGTATCGCCGGCGCAAGCAGGCGGTGCCCTACAGAACCCGGCTTACAGGCCGGCTGATATCTTGCAACGAGGGGTTCGATGCTGACCGCATCGGGCCCCTCACCACTTTGGGAGCTCATCATTCCGGGGCTCGCGAAGCGAGAACTATGATGCGCAATTGCGCATCAGAGAATCCATTGGCCCGCAGAGTTCGTTGAAAAATGGATTCCGGGCTCGTGCTGCGCACGCACGCCCCGGAATGACGGCGTCGATCAGTGCCGCGCAGCTTCCACCAGAACCGGCGAGAGCTGCCCTGCCCCGCGCCGCAGTTTGCCCGCCTCAAACCCGTGCATGCCGAGCTGCCATTGCAGTCCGACGATGGCGCCCTTGGTCGGCTGCAGCAATGCGAGCGAGGCGAACAGCGTCACCGGCAGCCACACCGCCAGTTGCAGCCAGACCGGCGGCGCATAGGCGGTCTCGACCGCGAGGATCGCGGGCACCACGAGATGGCCGACCACGACCATCACGAGATAGGCGGGAAAGTCGTCGGCGCGCTGGTGAGACAGCTCCTCGCCGCAGTGGTCGCAACTATCGGCGACCTTCAGGAAGCGGCTGAACATGTGCCCTTCCCCGCAGTTCGGACACTTGCTGCGAAAACCGCGCCACATCGCCTTTGCAAGAGAGACTGAACTGGTCGCCATGACCCACCCCTTTCCTTTCTAACGATCCATACAATAATATCTTGCTTCCATACATTCAAAGGGTATGGGCCATATTTGCATGGACTGGATCCCTACAATCTTGGAGCTAAGCGGGCCGCGCTACCAGCGCATCGTCGATGCCATGGAGGCCGATATCGCGGCCGGCCGGCTGGTGCGCGGCCAGCAATTGCCGACGCAGCGCGCGCTGGCAAAAGCGCTCGACGTCGACCTGACCACGGTGACGCGCGCGTACACCGAGGCGCGGCGTCGCGGGATCCTGGAGGCCCGGGTCGGGCAGGGTTCGTTCGTGTCGGAGACCAGCGCGCGCCGCGCGGTCGACGTGCCGCATCCCGTCGCGATCGACCTCTCGATGAACGTGCCGCCGCATCCTCTCGAAGCGCAGCTCGACGAGCGCATCATAGCGGGGCTCGAGGCCATCCGCGCGCAATCGGGATTGACCGCACACCTCAACTACCAGCCGCCCGGCGGCAGCGCGCATGAGCGCGAGGTCGCGGCAAGGTGGATGCGTGCACGCGTTCCGCATGCGCATGCCGACCGGCTCGTGATCTATCCGGGCGCGCAGACGATCCTGTTCAACCTGCTCGCCTGCCTCGCGCGGCCCGGCGACGTCGTGCTGACGGAGGCGCTCACCTTCCCGGGCATCAAGGCGGCCGCGGCGCGGCTCGGCGTCAAGCTTGCCGGGGTCACGATGGATGATGGCGGTATCCTGCCCGACGCGCTGGCAAAGGCTTGCCGCGCGCTTAAGCCAAAAGCCGTCTACCTCATCCCGACGCTGCACAATCCGACCACCGCCACGCTTCTCCCTGAGCGGCGTAGCGCGATCGCACAGATCATCCACGATGCCGGCACCACGCTGATCGAGGACGATGCCTACGGGCTGCTTGATCGCTCGGCGTCGCCGATCGCCAACCTCATTCCGGAGCGGACGTATCTGGCGACGACGCTGTCAAAATGCATCGCGCCGGCGCTGCGCGTCGCTTATCTTGTGACGCCCGACAGCGGCGCGCAGCAGGAGATGCAGAGCTATCTGCAGGCCACCGTGCAGATGCCGGCACCGCTGATGGTCGCGCTGGTGACGCATTGGCTCGAGAGCGGCATCGCCGATCGCATCATCACCGCCATCCGCAACGAAGCCGTCGGCCGCCAGCAACTCGCGCAGCGCGCGCTGAAGGGCTTTCAGTTCCTGGCCAAGCCGGCCGCGCATCATCTGTGGCTGCGGCTGCCCGAAGGTCGCCCCGACGTCGCCGGGCATCTGTTGCGCAATGGGCTCGCAGTCGTGGCCGCCGATGACTTTGCCGTCAATGGCACACCGCCGCATGCGGCGCGTGTTTCGCTCGGCGCGGCGCGGAACAGAGCGGAATTGGCGCAAGCGCTACGCATACTCGTCGGCGCGTTGCACAAGCCCACCGACGCCAGGCAGATCGTCTAGAGCATGATCCGAACGCCCGCCTCGGGACATCACGCTTGCGTACGGTTTTGAAATTGACCGCTCCGGCCGCATCTGTGCTATGCGCCAAGCGGAGATCACCGCTTCGGGATCGCGGGAAGCGACAGGGAATCATTGGTGGAAGCGTCCAACTACGCGCTGCTGCTGTTCGGCGCGCTGGCCGGCGGCTTCGTCTCGGGCCTCGCCGGGTTCGGCACGGCGCTGATGGCGCTCGGCATCTGGCTCTACGTGCTGCCGCCCTCGCTCGCGGTGCCCTTGGTGCTGATCTGCTCGGTAATCGCGCAGACCTCGACGCTGCCGTCGATGTGGAAGAGTTTTGATCTCTCGTTGGTCTGGCCGTTCCTGATCGGGGGACTGATCGGAGTGCCGCTGGGAACGATGCTGGTCGCCTCCGCCGATCCAAGAGTATTCAAGCTGAGCGTCGGCGTGCTGCTCCTGATGTTTTCGAGCGCGCTCTACCTGAACAAGAAGCCGCTCGCTTTCAAATTCGGCGGCCGGGTCGCCGACGGCGCGATCGGCTTTGCCGGCGGCATTTTGGGAGGGCTTGCCGGATTGTCGGGGCCGCTGCCGATCCTGTGGGCCAACATTCGCGGCTGGAACAAGCACGAGCGGCGCGGCATCTTCCAGCTCTTCAATTTCACGGTGCTTGCTACCGCGCTGGTGTTGCAGACCGCGTCAGGCCTGGTCGAGCTGAAGGTGGTCTGGCTTGCGCTGGTCGCGTTTCCAGGCACGCTGATCGGCGCCTGGGCCGGTGCGCGCGTCTATCACGCCCTGAGCGACAAGCATTTTGGCGATGTCGTGCTCGGCCTGTTGTTCCTGTCGGGCGTCGGCCTCGTCTGGAACAGTTTTGGTGCGCACTAAGACGACAAGCTGTCGCTACGCAGGCGCCCGCACGGGAGGCGCGACGGGCTCAGGCCCGGCCTGCTCCGGAGCCTCCTGCCGGAGCACCACCAGGCGCTTCCCAAATTCGCGGCGTAGCAACCACAGGCTCAGGGCGGCCTGCAGCGTGGTCGCTGCGATCGACAGGTACCAGATGTGCTCCATCCGGAAGCCCGGCCGTGTCGACAGCCAGATCGCCGGCAGCGAATAGGTGAATACGCGCGTTGCCGAGCTCAACAGCACCGGCTTGGTGTTGCCGAGACCCTGGAACATGCTCGAGCAGGTGAAGATCAGGCCCTGCGCGACCATGTTGAGCGAGATGATCCGCAGGAACAGGAAGGCGATCGCCATGGTCTCCCGGTCGTTCGAGAATCCCGCGAGCAAGAGCTCCGGCTTCAACTGCGCAAGACACATGAAGCCGATCATCACGACGCTGGTGATCAGCGCCGCCTTGACGAAGGTTTCCCGCACGCGTTCGCCGTTTCCAGCGCCCACGTTCTGGCCGGCGATCGGCCCGGCGGCGAGCGCAACCGCAAGCGCCGGCATCTGTATCAGTCCGAGAACGCGCTGTCCGATCCCGAAACCCGCCTGCGCCGCCGCGCCGAAATCGCGCAGCACGAAATAGACCACCGCCATGAAGATGAACATCATCGCGAACTCGCCGCCGGCAGGCAGACCGACATTGAGGATGCGCTTCAGATGGCGCGCTTGCGGACGCCACTGCGTCGGGTTGAAGGCGACATAGCGCTCGACCTTGCGGAAATAGGCCAGCAGCATCACGGCGCCGATCACCACCGCGATCGAGCTTGCCAGTCCCGCTCCGGCGACGCCGAGCGCATAGCCCGTGCCCCAGCCCAGGATCAGCACCGGCGCCAGCGCGATGTTGATGACGACGGCAAGCGCCTGCACCAACATGGTGGGGCGCACGATGCCGGTGGCGCGCAGCGCGGATCCCATCACCTGGGTGGCGAATTGCAGCGCGAGCGCCGGTATGAACCACAACAGATAAATGGTCCCCGCCTCGATCGTGGCGTGATCTGCGGCAATCGAACGCATATAAAGGCGCGACAGCGCGGCGCCCGCGACCAGGGTGAAAAGGCCGAACAGCACGGATAGCACGATCGCCTGGTTGAAGATCAGGTTGGCATCCAGCCGATCCTTGCGTCCCACCGCATGCGCGATCAGCGCCACCGTGCCGACGCCGAGCACCTGCATGAGCGCGTTGACGAGAAAGCCGGCGTTGCCGGCCGCCGCCACGCCCGCGACTGCGGCATCGCCCAATCCCGAAACGAAGTACAGATCGACCAGCTGGCAGATCATGATCGTGACCATGCCGACCATGATCGGCGGCGCCATGGCCAGGATGTGCTTCGC
Source organism: Bradyrhizobium sp. 142 (assembly GCF_023074015.1). Lineage (NCBI taxonomy): Bacteria > Pseudomonadati > Pseudomonadota > Alphaproteobacteria > Hyphomicrobiales > Nitrobacteraceae > Bradyrhizobium > Bradyrhizobium sp. 142. The sequence goes on along the minus strand of NZ_JADPKQ010000455.1, from coordinate 15,139 downwards.
GATGGAGCCGTTCGTCAGGTCCTTCATGCCAGTCCCATTCCACGGCAGCGCGGCCGTTCCTCATTCCGCTGCTGCGACGTGCCCGAGCTCCACCACCTGGCGCTCGAACAGGCCGCGGTAGATGCCCCCTAGCTTGCCCGCGAGCGCGGCATGGGTGCCTTGCTCGACGATCTCGCCGCGGTCGAACACCAGGATGCGATCGAGGCTGCGCACCGTGGACAACCGGTGCGCGATCACGATCGAGGTGCGGCCCTTCATCAGCCGCTCCATCGCCTGCTGGATCAGCGCCTCCGATTCCGAATCCAGGCTCGAGGTCGCCTCGTCCAGGATCAACACCGGCGCATCGGCCAGGAAGGCGCGCGCCAGCGCCACGCGCTGCCGCTCGCCGCCCGACAGTTTTACGCCGCGCTCGCCGACGAGGGTGCCGTAGCCCTTCGGCAGGCGCAGAATGAAGTCGTGCGCATTGGCGAGCCGCGCCGCCTGCTCGATCGCCTCCAAGCTGGCGCCGGGCCGGCCGTACGCGATGTTCTCGGCGAGCGAGCGGTGAAACAGGATCGGATCCTGCTGCACGATCGCGATCTGGCTGCGCAACGATTGCTGCGCGGCCTTCGCGATGTCCTGCCCGTCGATCAGGATGCGACCGCCCGAGACGTCGTAGAGCCGCTGCACCAGCTTGACGAAGGTGGTCTTGCCCGAGCCGGAGCGGCCGACGAGGCCGACCCGTTCGCCGGCGCGGATCGTTACCGACAGGCCGTCGTACAGCGGCGCGCGATGGCCGCTATAGTGGAACGTGACGTCGTCGAACACGATCTCGCCCCCGTCGATCGCGATCGGCTGTGCGCCGGGCGCATCGGCAATCCCGATCGGCTCGTCATGGATCGCCACCAGCTCCTCCGTGTCGTTGACCGAGCGCTGCAGATTGTTGATGTGCATGCCGACATCACGCAGGTAGGCGTGGATGACGTAGTAGCTGGTCAGCACATAGGTGACGTCGCCTGGCGAAGCGTGCCCCAACATCCACAGCAGCACCGAGCCGCCGATCACGGAGGCGCGTAAGGCCAGCAGCACCGCGAGCTGCGCCAGATTGGTGTAGTTGTAGCGCAGCCAGGTCCGCCGCACGCGCACACGCCAGCGGCTGATGACACGGCCAAGCCGCGCATCCTCGCGCGCTTCGGCCCCGAACGATTTCACCACCGCGTTGCATGTCAGTGCGTCAGCCAGCGTGCCGCCGACCTTGGTGTCCCAGGCGTTGGAAACCCGCGCGGCCGGCGCGATGTAGCGCGTGGAGAACAGCACCGTCATCGTGACATAGACCAAGGCGCCCAGCGCGATCACCGCGCCAAGCGAGGCCCAGTGCACGCCGAGCAGGATCATCGACCCGATCAGCACCAGCAGCGAGGGCGCCAGCGCCATCAATATGGTGTCGTTCAACAGGTCGAGCGCCCACATGCCGCGGGTGACCTTGCGCACCGTCGATCCCGCGAAGGAATTGGCGTGCCAGTCGGTCGAGAATCGCTGCACGCGCATGAAAGCGCCTTCGGCGACCTCGGACATGATCTTCAGCGTGAACGGCACGATCGCCTGGAGGCCGGTCAGCCGCAGCACCATGGAGGCTGCGCCCAGCGCCACGATTCCGCCCAGCGCCACCCGCGCCGCGTGGCGCGCATCCGGATCGGACGGGCCGCGCGTCAGCGCGTCGACCAGATGCCCCGAGAACACCGGCATGAACAGATCGGCGATGGTCGCCCCCAGTAGGCCGCCGGCCACGATGAACGTGCGCCCCGGCTGCTTCAGCCAGTGCCGGAATACGAAGGGCAGCACCACGCGTATTGCCGCGGGCTTTTTTGACAGAACGGTCATGGCATCACCCGGCCGCATCTCGCGCGGGCCGGCTCCATCGATGGACGCAGGCCGGCCGCGAGGGCCGAGACGGCGTCACTTACATTTGACTGAGACTTTGGAAGTCAGGATCTGGGAAGCGGAGCGATCGGGACGCTTGGCCGAAACTTTGGCCCAATCGAAGCTGGCGGAAATGACCTCTAGAAGGCCGAGCACATACCGAGCCAGAACATCATCGAGCGCGGGCGTGCGATCTGCGAATGCGACGAAATCATGCAAATCCTCCCCGGTTCGATTCAATGAGGTGCGCTTTATAGATGTATCGTTTGCGATTTGCAACACGGCTCGCGCGAGATCACGCGCGAGTGTTGCAATTTCGTTCGCTTCGTCGCCTCAAGCTCCACTGTCATGCTCCGGCTTGACCGGGGCATCCAGTACGCCGAGGCTCCTCCGTAAACCACTGTCATCTCTGGAATACTGGATCGTGCGGTCAAGCCGGACGATGACACCGAATCTGTGGCGCTTAATGCGCGTCGCCGCTGGCGCCGAACGGCGAAGCCGGCTTTTTCAGCAGCATGACGGTGAGACTGAGGGCGAGATAGAACAGTGTCAGCATGAAGAAGGCATCACCAAAGCTCATCACCACGGCCTGGCGGTGTACGATCTGGCTGAGCTGCTTCATCGCCATCAGCGTGGCGTCGCCGAGCCCCTGAAACTTCTGCATGAACATGTTCAGGGTTTCAGTCGCGGTCGCATTGCCCCAGGTCACGCGCTCCTGGAGACGTGTGATGTGGAGGTCGGTGCGGTCGTTGAGCACGGTGTTGATCACGGCCAGCCCGACCGCGCCGCCGAGATTGCGCATCAGGTTGAACAGGCCCGAAGCGTTCTTGACCCGGTCCGGCGCCAGCGTGCCGAGCGCAATGTTGTTGGTCGGCACCATCGCGAACATCATGCCGATGCCGCGCAGGATCTGCGGCATGAGCAGCTCATAGAAGTCGTAGTCGCGCGTGATCCAGGTCATCTGGTAGGAGCCGAGTGCGAACACGATCAGCCCGAACGCAATCATGTAGCGCATGTCGTACTTCGCCATCAGCCGGCCGACCAGCGGCGCGACCAGGAACATGGTGATGCCGGAGACGAACATGGTCTCGCCGATCATCAGCGCGCTGTAACCGCGCACTTCGGCGAGATAGCGCGGATAGATGTAGGTCAGTCCGTAGAGGCCGATGCCGATGCAGAACTGGAGCAGGCAGCCGATCGCGAAATTGCGGTCGGAGAAAGTGCGCAGGTTGACGATCGGCTCGGCCGCCGTGAAGACGCGCCAGAAGAAGGCGATCGCCGCGATGGCGCAGATCCAGGCGCAGATCGCGACCGAAGGATCCTGCATCCATTCATATTGCGGGCCTTCCTCCAGCACGTATTCCAGCGTCCCGAGGAAGCCGGCCATGAAGATCAGGCCCCACCAGTCGAAACGGTCGAGCAATTCGAAATGCGGCTCGTCGAAATCGACCAGCGCCAGCACGCCAATCGTGATGCCGATGCCGGGCACGACGTTGATGAAGAACAGCCAGTTCCACGTCATCAGATCGGTGATGTAGCCGCCCACCGTCGGCCCGATGGTCGGGGCCAAGGTCGCGACGAGGCCGATGATGGGACCGACGATGTGGAATTTCGAGCGCGGGAACACGGTATAGGCGGAGGCGAACACCGTCGGGATCATGCCGGCGCCGAGAAAACCCTGGAGCGCGCGCCACAGGATCATCTCCTCGATCGTGGTGGCAAAGCCGCAGAGCAAACTGGAAATGGTGAAGCCGGCCGCCGAGATCGCGAACAGCAACCGCGTGCCGAAAGCGCGCGACAGGAAGCCCGACAGCGGGATCGCGATGACTTCGGCAATCAGATAGGCGGTCTGGACCCAGGAGACTTCGCTGGAGCTGGCCGACAGGCCGGCCTGGATTTCGCTCAAGGACGCCGAGACGATCTGGATGTCCAGGATCGACATGAACATCCCGAACACCATGATGATGAAGGCGATCAGCCGCTTCGGCGCGATGCGCTCCGAAGCCGGGGCCGCCATCATGGCAGGTGAAGCAGTCGTGGCGTTCGCCATGGCGTCAGCTCTCACTCAAGCCGCAGGTTCGTCTTACCTCTCCCGCTTGCGGGAGAGGTCGACGCGCTCGAAGAGCGCGGCGGGTGAGGGCTCTATCCTCTAGGGGAGTTTCCTTAGCGGAGACACCCTCTCCCCTGCCCTCTCCCGCAAGCGGGAGAGGGAGCGCAGCGTCGCTCGGGGCTATGGCGCAGCTGCGCATCATCGCAGCCAATTCTACTGTGGGTGAATCGTGGTGGGATCGTCGAGATCGATCTCGCTGTCGGCGTCGGCCGCACCCTTGTTGGTGTCGACGGTCGCATAGACCGACATGCCGGCGCGGAGCAGGTTCTGCTTGGCGACAGCCTTCGGCACGCGGATGCGGACCGGCACGCGCTGCACGATCTTGGTGAAGTTGCCGGTGGCGTTGTCCGGCGGCAGCAGCGTGAACACTGAGCCCGCGCCCGCTGCGATGCTGTCGACGACGCCGGCGAACTTGCGCATGCCGTAGGCATCGACCTTGATCGTCACCGGCTGGCCGGGGCGGATGCGCTTGAGCTGGGTTTCCTTGAAGTTGGCGTCGATATAGACGCTGTCGAGCGGCACGACGTTGCCGAGACGCTGGCCGACCGCGACGAAGTCGCCGGCGCTGACGAGGCGGTTCGAGAACGTTCCGTCGACCGGCGCGCGCACCGCGGTGAAACTGAGATCACGCTCGGCCTTGGCGAGGGTGGTCTTGAGCTCGGCGAGCTGCGCCTGCGCTTCGGCCTGCTGCGCCTTGGCGACGTCGACATTGCTGACGGCGACGTCATAGGCGGCCTGCGCGGCCTTGACCGCCGCGGCGCCCTGGTCACGCCCGGCTTCCGAGGTTTCAAAGGTGGCACGCGAGGCAAAGCCCTTGCTGTTCAGCGCCTGCTGCCGCTCGTAGTCAAGATCGGCGCGCTTGAGACCCGCTTCCGCGGAGACGAGCTGCGCCTTGGCTTGCGCGACCTGGCTGTCGAGAGCAGCAACCTGGCGTCCGATGCGATCGATGGTGGCCTGCTGGGTCGCGATCCGGGTCGCGGCGGCATCGACCGCGATCTTGTAGTCGCCGTCGTCGATGCGCAGGACGATATCGCCGGCGCGCACCAGCGTGTTGTCGCCGGCGAGGATCGAGGAGATGTGACCGGCGACGCGCGCGCCGAGCATGGTGTTGTTGGCGCGAACATAGGCGTCATCGGTGGTGACGTAGAAGCGGCCGACCAGCGTGTAGTAGCCGGCATAGCTCGCGGCCGCGAGCGCCAGCATGAGGCCGACGCCTATCAGGACGAATTTGCGTTTACCGGATTTCGGCGCGGCCGCAGCGGTTGCATTCGGAGCCGGCTCGTCGGTCACCGGCTTCTCCAGGGCCTCGCTGGTGCGGCGCTTGGTCTCTTCGGTCACGTGGGAGCGCAACTGCCCGGCGATCGCTGCGGATGTCTCGGTCGCAGCTTCAGCGTTCGCGGGGGTCGTCTCTACCGCTTCCTCGCGAAGGACGCGCGCAGCCTGGTCTCTCGATGCGGCCATAAAGGCCTCCCCAACAAAAAAGCGCGACCCCGGGCGGGCCGTCGTGCGGCCCGTTCCTGTCGCCTATCCCCAAATACCATTGACCGAACGGTTCGGTCAATATACATATTCTGTCCGGCAGAACCTTACCGGCCCGAATCCTCTATTTGGGTTTCAGGATCCAAACCCTGCGGCAAAACCTTTCGAGACCCTAAACCAATGGTTGCAGCCGAGCACGAACATCTGCACGTCGTCTCCGAAGAGGACAGCTCGAAGCGCCGCCAGATCCTGGACGGTGCCCGCAAGGTGTTCATGGATCTCGGCTTTGACGGCGCCAGCATGGGCGAGATCGCCCGCGCGGCCGCGGTCTCCAAGGGCACACTCTACGTCTACTTCGCGGACAAATCCGCGCTGTTCGAAGCCATCCTCGAGCAGGAGGCGCTCCAGCACGGTCAGGTCGCGTTCAATTTCGATCCCGCGCGCGATGTCGAGACCACGCTGAGGGATTTCGGCCAGGCCTACATCCACCTGCTCTGCCGGCCCGGCGGCGGATCGGCGATCCGCACCGTGATGGCGATCGCCGAGCGCATGCCCGACGTCGGCCGGCGCTATTATCTGCGCGTGCTCGACAAGACCATCAACCGGCTCTCCGAATATCTCAAAGCCCATATCGCCTCCGGCGATCTGAAGATCGACGATTGCAACCTTGCGGCCTCGCAGTTTATGGAGCTGTGCAAGGCCTCACTGTTCTTGCCCTTCGTCTTCCAGGCCGCACCGGCGCCGTCGGAGGAACGCATGGCCGAAGTCATCGACAGCGCGACGCGGATGTTTCTGGCGGCTTATCGGGCGGGGTGAGCTCGTTGCTGCCTACTCCGCGGTTTGCCTCCTCAACGCAGCGAGATCGTTGACGATCATCTTGGTGGGACCGGTCGAGATGATACCGTCGTCCTGGAGCCGGTTGAGAATCAGGCTGATCGACTGACGGGTTGCGCCGATCATGCGCGCGAGATTGGCTTGCGTGATGCGGCCGAGCGAGATCGGGCCGTGCTTGTCCTGGGCGGCGTTCTCGCAAAGCTTGACCAGGAGCAGCACCAGCCGCTCGGCCGCCTTCTGACCCGCGAGCGTTTGCGCCAGCATCGAATAGGTCTTGCCCTTGAAGCCGAGGCATTCGATCAGTGCGATCGCGAACGAAGGCGACTGTGAGATCAGCCGGCGGACAGCTTCCTGATCGAGATGCAGCGCCTCGACCCGGCCGAGCGCACGGGCCGACCAGCTATGGCGATGATCGCCGAGAACGTAAGGTGCGCCGACGAAGTCACCGGCTTCCCAGGTCGACAGCATCAGTTCGCGCCCATGCGTGCCGGCATGGGTGCTCTCGACGATTCCGCTCAGGATGATGTGAATGCCGTCCGCCGGCGCGCCTTCGCGGAGAAGGTATTCGCGGTTCTGATAAGTCGCGAGGCGACCCGTCCGCATCACCAGGTCCAGATCGGGCTTGTCCAGCGCCTTCAGCACAAAACGTCCGGTCCCGGCCTTTCGCGCCTCGGCGCAGGGCTCAGTTGGATCGGCCAGCTCATGCGCATGACTGCGCCCCAATGTCGTCTCCCTTCGAGTGACAGCTCGAAGGCTAGGAGGTCTCCGGTCGGAATGCAACGCGCGAGGCAAGCACACGCGAGGCAAGCCCGCCGGCACCGGACGTCAGCGGCCGACCACCTTTTCGAGATAGGCGGGCTGGATGAAGGCCTCGAAATCGGCGCGCGGCAACAGCTTCGGCAGGCGCTCCTGCTTCACCAGGAAATCGGCGGTCGACAGCAGCGTGTCCGCGAACTTGCCCTTCTTGGCGAATGTGCCGAGATAATCGTCGGTGAGCTGCCTGCTGCACGCGACCATGCCGGTGCCGTTCATCATCCGCGTTGCATCCGCAAGCGGCAGCGACAGCTCTTCAGCAATGATCTCAGCGGCCTTCTCCGGATTCTTCAGCCAGAAATCGATTCCCTCGCATTCGGCCTTGACGAACTTCTCGACGTAGGACGGATACTTCTCCGCAAACGCATTCATCACCACTCCGATGTCCCAGGTCGGGTAACCGCGCTTGGTCATCTCGCCCGAGGTGATGAGGATCTTTCCACCGTTCTTCACGGCTTTATCGAGGTTCGGCTCCCAGAACCAGGCGGCGTCGATGTCGCCACGAAGCCAAGCCGCCGCGATGTCCGATGGTGCGAGGTCCAGGATCTTCAGCGAGGTGGGATCCACGCCCTCGTCTTTCAGCGCCTGGAGCAGCAGGTAATGCGTGGTCGAGCCGAACGGAGCCGCGACCGTCTTGCCCTTGAGGTCCTTGAGGGAGGTGATGTTCTTGTCGGAGCGGACCACCATTGCCTCGACGTAGTCTAGCAAATTGATCACCAGAATGCCCTTCATCGGCAGGGCACGTGTCGCGCCGATCGCGGACGGTGGATTGCCGAGACCGCCGAAGTCGACGTCGTTGCCTGCGATCGCACGCAGCATGTCACCGCCGCCGCCGACCTTGACGTATTTGATATCGACGCCAGGCATCTCCTTCGCGAGCAGGCCAAGATGCTTTGTGACGAGCTGCGCGTTCACCAGGTTCAAATAGCCGACGGTCACTTTCGTCGGTTTGTCCTCGGCACGCGCAGTGGCCGTCAGCGCCAGCGTGGCAAGTGCGAGCGTGGCAACGAGTCTCTTCATCATATCGATCTCCCCTCGATCAGGATTGGATTCAGGCCCACGGCATCAACAGTTTGGCGATTCCGCGCATAATCAGGTCGAGCACGATCCCGGTAAGGCCGAGTACGATGAGGCCCATGATCACGACGTCGGACAGCAGGAACTTCGCGGCGTCCCAGATCATCCAGCCGATTCCGGCGGATGCGGCGACGATCTCGGCGGCGACAAGAACGGTGTAGGTGAAGCCGAGCGAGATGCGCATGCCGGCGAGGATCAGCGGTCCCGCCGCCGGCAGATAGATGTGAAACAGCAGATGGCGCCGGGTCGCCCCGAGCGACTGCGCAGCGCGCACATAGACGGGATCGACGCTGGTAACGGCCTGGATCGTCGAGATGACGATGCCCGGCAGGCCGGCAAGGAACAGCAGCGACAACTTCGAGCTCTCGCCGATGCCGAGCCACATCACGAGCAGCGTATATAGACCGAGCGGCGGCAGCGGCCGGTAGAACTCGATCAGCGGATTGAGCAACGCGCGCGCGTTGCGCGACACGCCCATGAGGACGCCGAGCGGAATGCCGACGAGGCAGGCCAGCGTGAAAGCCGTGAGGATGCGATAGAGGCTTGCGCCGAGATGCTGGAGCAGTGTCGCGCCCTGATAGCCCTTGGTCATGGTCTTGATGAACGCGCCCCACACGGCCTGTGGCTTGGGCAGGAAAAGCTCGTTGGCCCAGCCCATGCCCGTGACCACCGCCCAGGTTGCCAGGAGAAGCGCGACGGTGAGCGACGACAGCAGGAAAGAGCGCGAAATCCTCGGAAGCCTCAGCTTCAGATGGCCTCGCTGCGTGCGATCGGCGGGCATCGGAACATCCATCGGACTTGCCTCGACGCTCAACTGCGCACTCCCAGGATCTGCATGATGGTCAACGCATAGATCCTTGTCGCCATCACTGACTTTGTGATCGAGATGTTCTCGTTGTCGACGGCCCAGCCGTCCTCGCCGGGGCCGAAGGTCACCGCGTTGATGCCGGCCTCGCGAAAGCGAATCGTATCGTTGAAGGCATTCTTGCGGTTGACGCCGGGCTCGCGGCCCATCAGGCGCTTGTAGACGGCGCGCAGGGAACGGCAGGGCTCCTCCTCGACCGGCACCGGTTCGGTCGCGTTGACGAACAGCGAGCCGGGCACCTGGCGAATCCCGACTTTGACGTCATTGACGCCGGCGAATGTCTCGCGCCCGAGGCGTTCGATGTCGGAGATCACGCTTCCGAGCGTCATGCCGGGCACGATGCCGACCACCGCGAGCGTGATGGTGCAGGCGTCGGGAGAGAACTGCATCTCGCCCGGCAAGCCGCCGCGGATGCGCACCACCGAGCAGCAGGGCGGCGTGTGTCCCATGAACTTGCTCGGCAGGTGCGTAAACGCCAACTCTTTCAACTTCGGCAACAACTTCGCTGCTTCCATGATGGCATTGACGCTGATGTCCGGGCGCCAGATATGCGACTTGATGCCCTCGACCGTGACTTCGATCAGGCAGTGGCCCGAATTGGCCACCGAGAGATTCATTCCCCAGTCCTTCGAGGCGTCGCCCCACGCGGTCGGCTCGGCGGTGATCTCGTAGTCGGCGGTGAGGCCGACCTTGTTCAGCATGTAGATGGAGCCCTCGGTGCCGTTGCGCTCCTCGTCGACCGTGTAGCAGCACATCAGGGTGCCATCGATCTTCACGCCTTCTTCGACCAGCGCCTGCACCGCGAGCAGCGAGGCCGCGAGATTGCCGCGTGTGTCGGATGTGCCGCGGGCGTAGAGCAGGTCACCGTGGCGGGTGGCCTTGAACGGATCGAAATCCGTCATGTGCCACTTTTCGGGCTCGACGACGGGATAGGTGTCGAGATGATCGTTGAGGATCAGCGAGGGCGCGCCCTCTCGTCCCTTCAACACACCGAGCACGTTCGGCCGGTGCGGTTGCGCGCTGTGCTTGGTGACCTCCATGCCCAGGGCTTCGAGCTTGCCGGCGACCAGCATGGAGATCGCCTCCTCCTCCGCGGGCGGCAGGTCGGGATCGAGCGGATTGCCGGAGCGCGGCTGGCCGGTGCGGATCAACTCGGACGCCAGTTCAAGCCAGCGCTCCTCCGTAATGCGCGATAGCACGCGATCTTCGAGTTCGGAGCAGGGCGGGATCACAGACAGCTGCATTGACGGGGTCCATTGGCTTCCAGCGCCGCTGGCGCCGCTTCGTTGCAGCAGCTGTCTTGCAGCGACTGTGCCAACCGCCGACGGACCTGGTCGCGGGGCGATTAATGATTACAGGTCAATGGCTTGGATCGGAAATCGCGGCCGCGCAAATTTTTGCGCCCGAAATACCTTGTGCCGAAGATGCAGCGTGTCGCGCGCGACGCCTAATCGTCCGCGAACTCGTCTTCCTCATTGATCTTCTCGCGCTTGCTGCTCTTGCGGCCGAGTGATCCCGTGACATAGGGATCGCGTGTATTCGCGTAAGGATTGCGCTGCTGCGCCCGCCCGGCGACCTCATCGCCGGAGACGGCGGCCGGCTGGCAGATCAGGCGGCGGCTGGCGCGGCGCATCAGATCCACGTGGATGTGGTCGTAGTGATAGACGTTGGAGCCCGGCGCCAGCACGGTGGTGAAATGCGCGCACGCCCCGGACTGCACGTCGCGCAAAAAGCCCTGCTCTTCCGGCATGCCGCGCCAGCCGTCCTTCACGGTGACGCGGCGGCCGTCGGCGAGCACGAAGGCTGCGATATCGAGCGCGTTTCCGAAGGCGTGCTCTGAGATGTGGGCATGCGAATTGCCGTTCATGCCGCGGCAGGAATAGGCGGAGATCTGCTTGATCTCGACGACGCGGGTGCCGAACCAGCGCATCGCCGACGGCTGCACGGTGTCGGCGAACCAGCGGTCGAGCTCGGATACGATCGGACACGCCAGCGTCGCGACCGGTTTCACCGCGACCGGGCCGACGGCGGTGATCGCATTGCCCTGCGCAGGACCGAGACGTGGCGGCGGTTGTTGCGCGGGGGCTTGCGAATAAGGCGCCGGCCCCGGCGGTCTTGCCGGATAGCTCGGCGCATTCATGTAGCGCGCCGCACCCGCGGCATCGGTGCCTTCGGGTGGCAGGTCGATCTCGTCCTCCTGCGGCGCCACGCCGGGAGCGTTGAGCGAGACCGGGCCGGATGATGCGCCATAGCCGGACGGCTGGCGCACGGCGCTCTCGGGATAGTTTTGACGTTGCGGGTAGCCGGATCGCGGCTGCGTCACCGGCCAGCGCGGCTGGTTGCCGATGCTTCCGGGCGGACGCAAATCCTCGTCGGCGAAGCCGTAGCTCGAGGTGCCTTCGCCGATGGCGGCGACCTTCAGCGGGAATTCGGCGCCGCACATGCCGGGGCCGGAGATCGGCTCGATGCGGACGATGTCCGCGCTCTCCTTCACCGCGCCCGACTTCAGGCATGCGGCTTCCGCCTCGGCCCGCCACGGTTCACGTTCGGCCTGGAAGAAGCCGCGTCCGCAACCCGCAAGCGAAACAAGGACGATGGAGCCGACGAGATACAAACGAACTCCGCGCGTCATGGGCGCACGTTCGGTGAATTTACTTAAAGACTCTTCAACGTGTTGATTTCAGCCTTCCTTAACCATGCCGGGGGTCGCCGCTGAACGGCAGCGGGGCTGACTTTTTTGGGAGGAGACTTTCTGTTAACCATGGTCGTCGCCCGCAAAGCAGCGCGATAGCGGGGAGCGATCCCAGGGAGCAACGTCATGACGTTCGTCGGAAGACTGAGCGTTATCGCCGCGTATCTCGCCATGGCCTTCGTCGGCGCCATCGTGCTCGGCATGATCTGAACGATGCATGCGACGACCTTGCTCCACTTCGCCGAGGCCGTGATCGGCTGCGCGCACCATTGATCAACGCAGGTCCAGTGCTTGCCTGAGCGGAGCGAAGAGAGCAGCCGCGGCAAGGCGGACCCGTTGTGATGTTCATCACATAACACCAGCCCCACCCAGCGTAAGGTCGAACCACGCTCAGTCGTTCACCGACCTCAGGTCATCGGGACCACGCAATTTTGGAGATTGTCATGAACAAGCTCTACATCGCCACCACCGCACTCTTCCTCGCTTCGACCGCCGTCGCACATGCCGGCAACGCGATCTCGTTCCAGATCGAAGGCCAGCACATTCGCATTGAGACGCCGCGCAACTGCGCCTCGCTCGACTGCGTCACCATCGTCGCGCCGGGCCTGTCGAACAAGCCGATCAAGCTGAACAGCATCAATCTCAGCGGCCTTGGCGGCTCCAAGGACGATGACGTAGACAGCACGCCGGCTCTGGCGACGACCGCGCAACCTGCGCCGGCTCCGGTGCAGCAGCAGCCCGTGCAGCAGGCGCCAGTCCAGGCGACCGTGCCGGCCGCGCCTGCGGTTGCTCCCGTTGCCCCGGCGGCGACGGTTGCCGCCGCGCCGTCCGTTGATACGACGACGCAGCCCGCGCCCGTTGCCGCGCCCGCGCCGGTCGCGACTGCACCAGCTCCTGCTTATGTGCCCGCTCCTGCTCCCGTTGCGGCCGCGCCTAGCCCGGCCGCGACCACGCCGCTCGGCGTGTGGGCAACCGAAGAGAACAAGGGCAATGTCCGCGTCGAACAGTGCGGCGCCAATCTCTGCGGCTACGCCGAGAAGACCAACGCGCGCATCCTGATCAACATGAAGCCCGAGGGCTCGAAGTGGAGCGGCCGCATCCACGATCCCGACTCCGGCCGCAATTACGACTCCACCATCGCGATGAAGGGCCCGAATGTGATGCGCGTGCAGGGCTGCGCCTTCGGCGGCATGTTCTGCGGCGGCCAGACCTGGACGCGCGTGAGCTGACACAAGGGGCGTCACATAGCGACGCATACGATGGTTCGTCATGCCCGGGGCTTGTCCCGGGCATCCACGTTCTCCGCACCGCGCATCAAGACGTGGATGGCTGGGACATAGGCGAGCGGAAGCGACGCCGTCCTTCGGACGGCTATGCCCGGCCATGATGATGTCAAGATGCCAGTGTTCCAGATCGTCTTGTCGTCGCTCAGACGCGCCGTTTGAACGTTCATCACCCCCAAGCAACAGATGTTCATCCGCCGTTCAGCCGGCCCCGGTTGAAACTGCGCACTCTCGCCTCGCGTTTCTCACCGGGACATCCTCGTGGCTTTTATCGTGGCCTGGCGCCGCTTCGTGTTCGCGCTTTCGCTGCTGGCGCTGCCGCTGGCCGGCGCCAGCGTGGCATCTGCATCGGATGCAATCGAGCTTGCGCAGGCACAGCCGCAAGCCCAGCCGGTACCTGCCCCCTCCCCGGCGCCGGCGGCCTCGCCGGCACCGGCGGCGGAGGCGCAGCCCGCCACCGTCGAGCCGATCGGCAACGTCGCGGCCGTGACGGGCATCGCGACCGTGATCCGCGACAGGAATTCCTATCCGCTGCGAGTCCGCGACGACATCTATCTCAACGACATCGTGCAAACCTCGTCGAACTCCTCGCTCGGCATCACCTTCAACGACGCGACCACGTTCAACCTCTCCGCCGGCGCCAAGATCACCATCGACAATTATGTCTATGAGGACGGCGGCAAGCAGAATTCGGCGATCGTCGACATCGGCAAGGGCACGGTCGCCTTCGTCGCCGCAGCCGTGGCGAAGACCGGCGACATGAAGATCACCACGCCGACGGCGACCCTCGGCATCCGCGGCACTACCGGCGTCGTCAACGTGCCCGTGGGCGCGGCCGCCAGCAGCGCCGCCAACGTCAACATCAAGCTCTATCCGGACGCCGACGGCCGGGTCGGGCACATCGACGTCGACGACCGCAGCAGCGGCACGCGTCTCGGCGCGCTGACGCAAGGCGCGAGCGGCTTTGCGATTCGCGCGAGCGCGGGCGGCGCCGGCGGCATGCGCTTTGCCGCGGTGCCAATCACGATTCCGCCGCAGCAGATCGCGCGTGACCGCGGCTTCGTCAGCCAGGTGCATCTTGCCCAGACCACGGGTCGCCAGATCGTCACCGAACAGCGCGACTTCCGCCGCGCCAATCCTACCGCAAGCAGCCGCATTCCGCGGCCGGCCCAGCCACCGCAACAGCAACAATTGCGGCCGACGACTGTGCCCGGACAACAGCCGCAGCGGCCGAACGGCCAGCCGGGACAGAACAACCGTCCAGGTCAGCAGCCGAGCGCGCCGGGTCGCCAAGGTGCCCAGCCGCAGCAACGCCAGGGCGGCGCGGTGCAGCCGGGCGCGCCGCGTGCAGGTCAAGGTCAGCAGCAGCGAGGCCAACAGGACCAACGGCAAGGCGCGGGACGCCCGGCAGGTGCACCGCGCACCGGCGCGCAGCGCAACGGTACGCCGCAAGTCCAGCCGCAACGTGGTGGACAGACTCCGACGCAGCCCGCAGGCGCTGTGCCGCCACAGCCTGGCAGGACCAATCCGCAGCCGCAACTGCCGCGCACCGGCATGCAACCCGGCCAGCCGCCTGCAGCTCAACAGCCAGGCATGCAGCGCCCGGGCGGATTGCAGCAGCGCCTGCCCGCCACGCAACGGCCTGCGACACCACGAAGGCCGACGACCGCTCCGAAGGAGAAGAAGGAGCGGCGGTGACTTCGTCCTTCTCCACGTGTGGAGAAGGTGCAGCGTCAACGCGGTGGCTGCACTCGCAAAGATAGGAGGAAAGAAGTTCGCTCAGCCCCTCCTCCGTCATTGCGAGCGTAGCGGTCGCGGTAGGGACGCTCATTGCTGAGCGCCCCCCGCACAGATCCGTACGTGCGGCTTTCCCGCATACGGCTCCCACCTCGGGTGAGTGACGGCGAAGCGTGCTCGCGGCCAAGGATGACGGATGTTGGGCCTGGGGAGGCAGTCACAGGCGAGGCGACTGATCGTCTCCCACCTCATGCCATCGGTCTGGCTGCGGCGCCGGAGCGTGCGTCTCCAGAGTTCGATGACGAAGAAGCGGAAGGCGCTGAGCGCCCGACTGTTGGTCGGCACCGCAT
>NZ_JADPKQ010000184.1:0-983 GCF_023074015.1 Bradyrhizobium sp. 142 | reverse complement strand
CACCAGGCTGTAGCCCAGGCACAGCGTTACGTCGCCGATGGCTACAACGTAGTGGTTGATCTCGATTTGGAAAGATTTTTCGACCGAGTTAACCACGACATCCTGATGTCGCGCGTCGCCGCACGGATACCCGATAAACGCGTGCTCAAGCTTATCCGGGCATTCCTGAATGCCGGGGTATTGGAAGATGGTTTGGTCCGACCGGTGGACGAAGGGACCCCGCAAGGCGGTCCGCTCTCGCCCTTCCTCAGTAATATCGTGCTCGACGATCTCGACAAGGAATTGGCTCGACGTGGTCACCGGTTCTGCCGTTACGCGGATGACTGCAACATCTATGTTCGCAGCCTCCACGCCGGCGAAAGGGTGAGGGCCTCGATCGGCCGGTTCCTGACCGACAAGCTCCGCTTGAAAGTCAACGAGGCCAAAAGCGCGGTGGCGCGACCCGAGGAACGTAAATTTCTCGGATTCAGCATTGCGAATGACGGGAGCGAGCGACGCATTGCGCCGAAAGCCCTCGACAAGTTCAAAGACCGAATCCGGGAAATCACGTGCCGGACGCGAGGGGTCAGTTTGCAGCAGATGATCGCAGACCTCACGCCATACCTCATCGGATGGCGCGGGTACTTCGGCTTCTGCCAGACGCCGCGCGTGCTAACGAACCTGGAAGCCTGGATCCGCCGGAGACTGCGTTTGTATCTCTGGCGGCAATGGCGGAACGGGCATAACCGATTCACGGAGCTTCGCCGCCTCGGCATCGCGAAGTTCGCCGCATCGGTCGCTGCCGGTTCACCGACGGGACTCTGGCGCATGTCCGGACACCCGGCGGTTCAACACGCTCTACGAAATCACGTGTTCGACTCTCTTGGTCTCCCCCGAATCTTCATGCCTGTGCCGGCTTAACTCGATCGAACCGCCGTGGTACGGACCCGTATGCCCGGTGGTGTGGGAGGGGTGGCGTCGCGAGACGTCCCCCTATCCCGATC
>NZ_JADPKQ010000182.1:0-984 GCF_023074015.1 Bradyrhizobium sp. 142 | reverse complement strand
GAATTATGCGCAGTTCGCCAGCCGGAAGTTGTCCGAGAATCCGACGGTTAAAGCCTCCTGCCTCAGCAATCTGCGCATAATCACGAGGTGCACATAATCCCGCACATAAGTCCAGGACAATCTCAAGCGGGCCTCGGCGGCCGGGCTCGATGCGCCGGATCAGAGAAGTTCTACGTTTGAGGCACCAGGGCCTGACCGAGCGCGTCATTGCGCGGACGTTGGGGATAAGCAATGGCGTCGTCCATGGTTACGTGCGACGCGCCCGCCTTGCAGGGTTGGCCTGGCCGCTGCCGGAGGGCATCGACGACGAGGGGCTGGAGCTACTGCTGTTCCCGGCGCCGGCAGCAGCGTCGCACCGGCGACCGGCCCCCGATTGGGTTTAGGTGGAGAAGGAGTTGCGCCGCCGCAGCGTGACACGCCTGCTGCTGTGGGAAGAGTATCGCGCCGCCAATTCCGACGGCTTTGGCTATACCTGGTTTTGCAAGACCTTTGAGGCCTGGAAGCAGCGTGCGCGCCCGAGCATGCGTCAGACCCACATCGGCGGGGAGAAAGTATTCGTCGATTTCGCCGGCGACACCATCGACATCTTCGATCCCATCACCGGCGAAGTGCGCGGCATGAAGCTGTTCGTCGCGGCGATGGGGGCCTCGAACTACACCTACGCCGAGGCTTGCCCAAGCGAGAGCCTGTCCACTGGATCGGCGTGCATGCCAACCTGTTCAGGTACCTCGGCGGCGTGCCGAAGTTCGTGGTCTGCGACAATCTCAAGGCCGTAACCAACCCCGATCGCTACGATCCCGGGCTCAACCGAACCTATGCCGAGATGGCCGGCCATTACGGCACCGCGATCTTGGCGGCGAGGCCAAGGCGACCAAAGGACAAGACGAGTGTTTCATACTGCACCTTGTTCTGGCGATTGCGCGGCGATGGAGATGAGCCGGGCCGCGCGGGCGTCGCGCCCTCCGCAGCCTTTGAGTATGGTCT
>NZ_JADPKQ010000511.1:0-989 GCF_023074015.1 Bradyrhizobium sp. 142 | reverse complement strand
CCTAGGCCAGCGTTTCTTTGATTCGAATCATATCAGGCAGCCTCGGCGAGTCTGTAGGACCAGGTGTGGACAACCGGATGGCGATTGACGTCGTCGATGCCGGCCATGATGCGCTCCTTGAGCTCGTGTTTTGAGGTCACGCGGATGTGGCGCAAGACAGACCGGGCGAACTTGGAGAAGAAGCCTTCGATGAGGTTGAGCCAAGAGCCGTGTTTGGGCGTGAACGTAAACTCGAAGCGCCCTGGTCGTCGTGTTTCGAGCCAGGTTCTGGTTTCTTTCGAGATGTGCGCGGAATGATTGTCGAGGATCAGCTTGATCGCGGTGCCGGCCGGATAGGCGGCATCGAGAAGCTTGAGGAATTCGATAAACTCGCGGCTGCGGTGGCGGTCCCTGACGAGCGCGTGGACCTTCCCGGTGAGTAGATCGATCCCAGCCAACAGGCTGAGCGTGCCATGACGTTTATACTCATGATCGCGCGCAAAGGTGGCGTGGACGCCCGGCACTGGCGGCAAATCCGGTGCCGTCGTCGCGATGGCCTGGATCCCCGGCTTCTCGTCGTAAGAGACGATCGTGACCGGCTTCTTTGATTTCTTCGGCCTGGCTGCGGCCTTTTTCAGGATCTGGACCTCGCGATAGACACACAGGACCTCCGCCATCTTCTGCTCGAACTCGCCGTCGCGACGTTCCAGATAGTAGCGCACCTTATGCGGCTTGATTTCCTCCTGGCCGAGAAGCTTGCACACCGTGCCCTGAACCAGACGGGCGAGAGATGGATGTCCGGCCGCCGGCCCGTGCTCGCGCGCATGGCGCGCCAGCAGCCGTGTCGTCCACAGCTCGTGCGGATAGCCGTGCTCCTTGGCCTTGTCGCACGCCAAAGACACCAGCCAGGCCTTGGCCTCCGGCGTGATCACCGGCTCCTTGCCCGGCCGCGGTCGGTCGTCGAGTGCCGCCAGCGCGCCATAAGCGACCGCCCGCTCAACGCAGCGCTG
>NZ_JADPKQ010000525.1:0-992 GCF_023074015.1 Bradyrhizobium sp. 142 | reverse complement strand
CAGCGCTGCGTTGAGCGGGCGGTCGCTTATGGCGCGCTGGCGGCACTCGACGACCGACCACGGCCGGGCAAGGAGCCGGTGATCACGCCGGAGGCCAAGGCCTGGCTGGTGTCTTTGGCGTGCGACAAGGCCAAGGAGCACGGCTATCCGCACGAGCTGTGGACGACGCGGCTGCTGGCGCGCCATGCGCGCGAGCACGGGCCGGCGGCCGGACATCCATCTCTCGCCCGTCTGGTTCAGGGCACGGTGTGCAAGCTTCTTGGCCAGGAGGAAATCAAGCCGCATAAGGTGCGCTACTATCTGGAACGTCGTGACGGCGAGTTCGAGCAGAAGATGGCGGAGGTCCTGTGTGTCTATCGCGAGGTCCAGATCCTGAAAAAGGCCGCAGCCAAGCCGAAGAAATCAAAGAAGCCGGTCACGATCGTCTCTTACGACGAGAAGCCGGGGATCCAGGCCATCGCGACGACGGCACCGGATTTGCCACCAGTGCCGGGCGTTCATCCTGCTTTTGCGCGCGACCATGAGTATAAGCGTCATGGCACGCTCAGCCTGTTGGCTGGGATCGATCTACTCACCGGGAAGGTCCACGCGCTCGTCAGGGACCGCCACCGCAGCCGCGAGTTTATCGAATTCCTCAAGCTTCTCGATGCCGCCTATCCGGCCGGCACCGCGATCAAGCTGATCCTCGACAATCATTCCGCGCACATCTCGAAAGAAACCAGAACCTGGCTCGAAACACGACGACCAGGGCGCTTCGAGTTTACGTTCACGCCCAAACACGGCTCTTGGCTCAACCTCATCGAGGGCTTCTTCTCCAAGTTCGCCGGTCTGTCTTGCGCCACATCCGCGTGACCTCAAAACACGAGCTTAAGGAGCGCATCATGGCCGGCATCGACGACGTCAATCGCCACCCGGTTGTCCACACTTGGTCCTACCGACTCGCCGAGGCTGCCTGATATGATTCGAACCACGAAAACGCTGACCTAGATCTC
>NZ_JADPKQ010000299.1:0-53544 GCF_023074015.1 Bradyrhizobium sp. 142 | reverse complement strand
CACCCGGGATCAACGGGATCGACTTTGGAGTAAATGACCTTGCAACAGCCCGACAACCCGATCGGCACGAGGTTGTCACCCATGTCTTAGGTACGAGCTGTTACCTATGTCTCCGGTCTGGACACTTGAGCGCTGGTGCCGCAAGAGGGATTCGAACCCCCGACCCCGTCATTACGAATGACGTGCTCTACCAACTGAGCTATTGCGGCGAACCCTGCCGGGCCTGGGCAATGCCGGCCCCGATACGCGCGCTCCTGATATCGGGCACGGCCCGAATTGGCAAGGACAAGCGGGGCCCAAAATGCGGCTCACGCGCCCCAGCGGGACCAGAATCCCCGCCACCCGCCGGCCTGGACCTTGGGCGTGCCGATTTGTTCCGTAAATTCATCTCTTGGACCCTCGTCATCGATGCCGGGATCATCCGGGGCGCGGACAATCGGGATGACGGCGGGGATCGGCACGGGTGCTGGTTTGCCGAGATCGGCACGGGTCCGGAACACCGGCGTTGCTGCTGGCGGCGATGATTCGGCGGGCTCGGCGGCCGGTTTGGCCGGCTCGGCGGTGACCACCGTCTCCTCTTTGGCCTCCAGGGGTGAATTGTCCTGCTCGGCGATCGCCGGCGCAGCTGCGACCGGTTCCACCTTGCTCCCGCTCACGACCGTCACTCGCTTCGGTGGCGGGGCCGCGAGCATCGCTTCCTCGAAGGCCGAGGACTCGATCATGGTGCTTCTGTCGGAGGGCAGGCTGGCAACCGGCGTCTGCCACTGGAACGCGTCGAGCCGGCCGGTGACCGGGGACACCGGGCGCCAGCGGTCGCTGACATAGCCGTCCGCGGTCCAGGCCGGATCGTGGCGGGCGCGGACCGCACGCAAGGTCCAGGCGCGGGCACGGCCGCCATCGCCATGCTCGGTGCGCTCGATCTCGGCCATCAGCAGGGCGACACGCTGGGTCGGATCGTTGACGTAAGGCGCGAGCGCCTCGCGGGCGCGGGCGAATTCCGAGGCATCGATCGCGGCACGCGCGATCGCGAGCTGGCCTTCGACGTAGCCGGGCTTGTCACTGGGGATTTTGGCCGCAAGCGTCTCGACGCGCTGCACGCGCTGGCGCGCGGCATCGCCGAGCTTCACATGCGCATAGGCGTCGGCAAGATCGGGATGCGGGTTGGCGAGCCAGGCCGCCTCGACCAGCTTCATGGCGCGGCGCACTTGGTGCGCCTCGCTCTCGAATTTCGCGGCGAGCACCGCAGCCGGCACCAGCGTCGGCGCGAGCTTGACGGCCTCCATCACGCTTTCGCGCGCGACGTCGCGGTCCATGGTTTCCAATTCCAGCGCACGCGCCGTGAGCAGCACGCCGCGCTGCCGGCGATAGGCCTGCTTGTCGATCAGGCCCGCGGACAGGTTCGAATCGAGAATCCCGAGGGCGCCACTCCAGTCGCCCCGCGCGCAGCGGAAGCCGAGCACCGCATGCGAGGCCCAGGTCGAGGACGGCGACAGCTTGATCGCTTCCTCCGCGATCATCACGGCGCCGACCGCATCGTCGGCGCGCTGCGCCTCGATGAACAGGCCGCGCAGTCCGAGCAGCCGCGTATCCTCGCGCTCGGCCATGGCGCGGAAGGCACGCTGCGCCTCGTCGCGATTGCCCTCGAGCTGGGCCGATTGCGCATGCAGGAGTAGCGCGAGCGGGTCGTTCGGCGCATGGCGCCGCGCCGCCTCCGCGTGCCGGCGGGCGAGCGCGGTGTCGCCATGGCCGATCGCCAGCAGGCCGTGGGTGATGGCATGGCGGCCGCGCGCGTGACGCTTTTCGTGGCGGCGGCGACGCAGGCGCCCCGGCGTACGCCAGATCGTCGTCAGGATGCTCCAGACCAGCACGACCGCCGCGGCAAAGAGGCCAAGCAAAAACACGAACCTGGGAAGCGTCGTTGAGGCGCGGAAACCGCCCGCGGTCAGGACGAGATCGCCGGGCTGGTCGGCAACCCAGGCCGCGCCGGCCGCCGCCAGCGCGATCAGAACGAGGAACAGGACGATGCGAAGCATGGCGATCCCTATACGCGCGGATTGTTGCGCGAATCTTATTGAGCAGGCTTGGCGAGATCCGCCATGGCATCGTCGGCGAATTTGCGGGACGCGGCGAGCGCGGCATCGCGCGCATTGGCCTTGTCCAGCCAGGCTTGCGCCGGGGCGAGATCGGCCTCAGGCAGCGCCTTCAGCTCGCGCCGCGCTTCGACGAAATCGTTGCGGAGCGCCGCCGCCGTAACTCGTGCGACGATAGCGCCGCGATCGTTGCCGACGCCGTCGGTGCGCTCGATACGAACCAGCTTTGACGCGCCGGCCTGAAGGCGCTCGACGATGCCGGCACCGCTGGCTGGCGTCTCCGCCGGCGGCGACAATTTTGGCACGATGTTGAGGAGCTCGCGGCTCAGCGCCACTGGTGTCGGGATGCCTGACGACGCAAATACCTCGAGCGGCTTCAGCATGCCGGGATCGGCCGCAAGCGACCGCGCCGCGGCGAGCTGCGGTGCATAGGGATCGCCATGGCGAACGGCGACATCGAGCAGGGCTGCCGCCACGACGTGGCGCAGCGGCTTGTCATCCATCGTCGGCGCGCTCGCGATCTTCTCACCCTGTTGCGCGAGCTCGGCCCGCTCGGACTTGCTGGCGCGCTCGAGCTGGGTGATGCGATCATTAAGCGCGGCGAGATCGGGAGACGTGGCCCCGTCCCGCGGCGCCGACTTCACCTCGTTCAACGCGCTCGCGGTCTTGTCGGACTGCGTCCGCAGATTGGCGATGTCGCTGCGCAAGGCGCCAAGGGACTTTTCCAGCGCGTCGATCCGCGCGACCGTGGCGGGATCGGCCGCGGGCTTGCCGGCCTTGGCTTCGACAATTGCGACGCGCCCGCTCAGGGCATCGACAGTCGCGCTCGTCACTTGCGGAGCGGCGGGCGGCGCCTGCACCGCAGGCCAGCCCAGCATCCAGCCGACCGCGATCACGATCGCTGCTGCCACCGCGCCGGAGATTGGCGCAACGACCCAGGGCGACACTGGTGTGGACGCGATGGCGGCCTGCGCCTCGCTGCGCTCGGGCTCGGCTTCAGCCTTCTCGGATCTTGCCGGTTCAGGCTCGGCGTGTTCAGGCGCTGGCTGAGCCTCCGGCTCGCCCGCCGCGTCCTGCGGCTGGGTGGAGACTTCGGTCGCCTCGAGGTCGATGGTGGGCGGGGTGCGCTTGGCGCGGCCGGACTCGCGGGCCAATCCTGCATCTTCAGGCTTGTCGTCGGCCATCGTGACGGTTCCTCAAACTTACATGCCCTGCACGGATCTTCGGGCGGACCCGATTTCGCCGGATTCGGCCCGTCCTCTTACGCCAAACGGGTCCGCAAAGCACGCTCCAAGGCGTCAAACAAGGCATTTTCATCCGGCGTCGCCGCCACCAGAACCTGCGACGCACCGGCCTCGCGCAACACGCCCGCGACCGTCTCGGACAGGCAGCATTGCGGTATCGCCAGCGCCGAAATTTCGACACCCTCGTCTTGTGCCGCCTCCAGGAAGGCCCGCGCGCTGCGGCGGGAGTAATGCAGCACCGCCCTGATTCCGTGGGCGGCAAGCCCCTCGCAGACCTCGCGCGGCAAGTGCTTGACCGGGGTCATGCGATAGGTGGTCTGCGTGATCACATTGAATCCTTCGGCACCGAGCTCGCCGCCGAGATCGCGCGACAAGTCCGCGCCTGCCAGATAGAGTAGCGTGCTTCTTTTCTTCACGACCTTGTCACGGGCGCTCTGCACCACCTTGTCGCGCAATGCCGCGGCATCGCCGCCGGCGATGATCACCCTGGCGAAACCGGCATCGCGCGCGACAGCAGCGGTGTGTTCGCCCACCGCGAACAGCGGCAGCCGTAACAGCTCGCGGTTCTGCAGTTGCGGCGCGACGGCGCGGATCGCGTTGGCCGAGGTGACGATAATGCCCTCGTAATCGGCTTCGCTTTCATCATGGAAAGCGACCGGCTCGAACTTGAGCACCGGCGCAAACAGCACCGAATGGCCCCGTGCACGCAAACCTTCCGCCGTCGCCTCATTGTCGGATTGCGGCCGTGTGACAAGAATGGACATCGCTCGTGTTCCCCGGCGCATCGTCGTGACGCTTCCCACAAGGACGGCTGCGCGCGGCAATTGCGCAGGGCGCCCCCGGAATGCTACCGGACGTACCAGAACTCTGCTTTACGGATCAGCGCAAGGGCGCAAATTGGACAGCAATTCGCCAATGCTGGTACTCGGCATCGAAACCACCTGCGACGAGACCGCCGCGGCGGTGATCGAGCGCGCAACCGACGGCAGCGGCAAGATTCTGTCCAATATCGTGTGGTCGCAGGTCGAGGAGCATGCCCGTTTCGGCGGCGTCGTGCCGGAGATCGCCGCGCGTGCCCATGTTGACCTGCTCGACGGCATTATCGACCGGGCCATGCGCGAGGCCGGCATCGGCTTCGCCCAGCTGAGCTGCGTCGCGGCTGCCGCAGGTCCCGGGCTGATCGGCGGCGTGATCGTCGGGCTCACCACCGCCAAGGCGATCGCGATGGTGCATGACACCCCCCTGGTCGCGGTGAACCATCTGGAAGCCCATGCGCTGACGCCGCGCCTGACCGACGGTATCGAATTTCCCTACTGTCTGTTTCTCGCTTCCGGGGGCCACACCCAGATCGTCGCGGTCACCGGCGTCGGCCAATATGTGCGGCTCGGCACCACCGTCGACGACGCGATCGGCGAGGCCTTTGACAAGGTCGCAAAGATGCTCGGCCTTCCCTATCCGGGCGGCCCGCAGGTCGAGCGCGCGGCGGCGAGCGGCGATGCCGCGCGCTTTGCGTTGCCGCGGCCGATGCAGGGACGCCCCGATGCCAATTTCTCGCTGTCGGGATTGAAGACCGCCGTGCGCAACGAAGCGAGCCGGATCACGGAGATCACGCCGCAGGATGTCAGCGACCTCTGCGCCAGCTTCCAGGCCGCGGTGCTGGACTCGACGGCCGACCGGCTGAGCGTCGGCCTGAGACTTTTCCGTGAACAGTTCGGCCCACCGCATGCGTTGGTTGCCGCTGGAGGCGTCGCCGCCAATCAGGCGATCCGCGGCGCCTTGCATGACGTTGCCAGGCAGGCAAGGACGCAACTGATCATGCCGCCGCCCGCACTCTGCACCGATAATGGCGCGATGATCGCTTGGGCGGGCGCCGAACGTCTCGCGCTCGGCATGACCGACACGATGGACGCGCAGCCCCGCGCGCGCTGGCTGCTCGACGCCAACGCCACGGCACCAGTGGGCTACGGCAACACCCGCGCGGGGTTCTAGCGATGGATACCTTCCAATCCGTCGCGGTGATCGGTGCGGGCGCGTGGGGTACGGCGCTGGCGACGGTGGCGGCGCGCGCCGGGCGGAACGTGACGCTCTGGGCACGCAATGCGGACCACGCGACGCGAATTGCAGCGAGCCGGGAAAACCCGCGGCTGCCCGGCGTGCGGCTTGCGCCGGAGACCGTCGTCACGAGCGATCTTGCTGTCGCCGCACGCGCGGACATGCTGCTGGTCGCCGCCCCGGCGCAGCATCTGCGCGGCACGGTCAACATGCTGGCCTCGCATCTGACAAAGCCGACGCCGGTCGTGGCCTGCGCCAAGGGCATTGAGCACGGCACGCACAAATTCATGACCGAGGTGATTGCGGAGGCCGCGCCCCATGCCCGTCCCGCGATCCTGTCAGGCCCGAGCTTCGCCGACGACGTCGCGCGTGGCCTGCCCACCGCGGTGACGCTTGCGGCGAAAGATGAGGTCTTGGCGAGCGCGCTGGTGCAGGCACTGGGTTCGCCGACGTTTCGGCCCTATCACTCCACCGATATCCGCGGCGTCGAGATCGGCGGCGCGGCCAAGAATGTGCTGGCGATCGCGGTCGGCATCGCGGTCGGGCGCAAGCTCGGGGCCTCCGCCCAGGCCGCGCTCACGACTCGCGGCTTTGCCGAACTTTCACGGCTGGGCCGCGCGCTCGGCGCGCGCAGCGAGACGCTTGCCGGTCTCTCGGGGCTCGGCGATCTGATCCTGACCTGTTCGAGCCCGCAGTCGCGCAATTTCGCGCTCGGCCTCGCACTCGGCCACGGCGAGCAGGCGCCCGCCGGCAAGCTTGCCGAGGGCGAGTTCACCGCACCCGTGCTGATCGAGCTCGCAGCTTCGCAAAACATCGAGATGCCGGTATCAGAAGCGGTAGCGTCGATCCTGAGCGGCAGGAGTACGATCGATGCTGCGATCGACGGGCTATTGACGCGCCCCTTCAAGGCAGAGGAATGACATCTTCCGTCATGCCCGCGCTTGTCGCGGGCATCCACGTCTTGATATTGAACACGGAAGCAGAGACGTGGATGGTCGGGGCAAGCCCGGCCATGACGAACGGATAGGGCGCACGATGAACTACTGGTTGGTAAAATCCGAACCGTCGGTGTGGTCCTGGGACCAGCAGGTGGCCAAGGGCGCCAAGGGCGAGGCCTGGACCGGCGTGCGCAATTTCACCGCGCGCCAGAATCTCGTGAACATGAAGAAGGGCGACAGGGCGTTCTTCTATCATTCCAACGAGGGCAAGGAGATCGTCGGCATCGCGGAAGTCATCAAGGAGGCCTATCCGGACCCGACCGACAAGACCGGAAAATTCGTCTGCGTCGACATCAAGGCGGATAAGCCCTTGAAGACGCCGGTGACGATGGCCGCGGTCAAGGCCGAAAAGAAGCTCGCCGACATGGCACTGGTGAAATATTCGCGCCTGTCGGTGCAGCCGGTGACGGCGGAGGAGTGGAAGCTCGTCTGCAAGATGGGCGGGCTTTAATTGAAGCTGCTGTAGCCCGGATGGAGCGAAGCGCAATCCGGGAAAGTCTTCGTGTGGCACGATCCCGGATTTCGCTTAAGCGAAATCCGGGCTACGGGTCCGTGCTCAACTGTCCGGCAGCGCAAAGACCTCGCATGGCGCGGCGATGCCGCGTAGTGAATGCATCCCGAGCGTGACCAAGGGGATGTCCGTCTCGGCAGCAAGCGTCCCCGACACCAGCACGGTTTGGCCAAGCGGCTTGCACAATCCTTCGAGCCGGCTGGCAAGGTTGACGGCGGGGCCGATCGCCGTGAAATCCAGCCGATCGGCGGCACCGATATTGCCCCACAACATCTCGCCGAGATGAAGCGCTGCGCCGAACGCCAGGGGCGGCAACCCCTGGCTGCGACGCTCTTCATTGAGATGGGCCATTCCGGCTTTGGCCGCGCCTGCCGCACGCAAGGCTGAATCGCAGGCACGTCGCCGCTCCGCGTCGACCACCGGGAAGATCGCCAGCACGCCGTCGCCGATGAATTTCAGCACCTCGCCGCCGAAGGCGTGAACCGCACCGGCGATGCGGTCGAACCAGGCGTCGAGCGCCGCGATGACATCGGCGGGCGGATTGGTCTCCGATAATGTCGTGAAGCCGCGCAGGTCGGCATAGAGTAGCGCAGCCTGGATGGTCTCGCCGAGGTCGCGCCGCAACGGCGCCGCCAGTACCCGCGCAGCGCTGCGTTTGCCAAGATAGGCATCCAGCGTCGCCCGCAACGTGGCGCGCGCGGCGAGCAGAGCGAGCGGCGTCGCGGCAAAGCGCGCCGCCTGGCGCAGTTGATCGATTTCGCGTGGGGTGAACGGACGCGGCCCGATCCAACCGAGCAGCGGCCCATCATGGCGGCCAACGACGTCTTCGTGCACCTCGCCACGCGCGGTGCCCCGCAGCCAGCGGCGACCGGCATCGTTGGGCGGGTCGGGCGCCAGTCCGCCGGGGGCAAAGCCCAGCGCTTCGATCACCTGGCCGCTCGCCGCGCGCCACAACCAGGTCCGCTTCGCGATCAGCGGGTGTGGCACCTCCAGCGTCAGGGCGCCGGCCGCAAGCGGAACGCCGTCGGCGACCAGGTGGGCGCCGAGTTCCGCGAGCAGACGGTCGGCCCCGGCGGCATCGGAGGCGGCGTCGACAAGCCAGGCGAGGGTCGGGGAGAGTTGCATGGCCCCGATGATGGCGAAGACAGGCCCGCTTTGTCACGGGCAATCCTTGACGAGCCGCTTTGGCGCCGCCATGTGCCAGTGTGAGCCTAGGGATGATCGCCGATGACCGAACCGTTCGTAGTGCGACGCGAGACCCAGATTGCGGCTCCGCGTGCCACCGTCTTCGCCTATTTGACTGATCCCGAGAAAATCCTGAGCTGGATGGGGTCCGATGCGACCACCGAGCCGCATCCCGGCGGGCTCTATCTGCTCAAGGGCATCGGCCCGCGCGGCGGCATCGCTCGCGGCGCCTTCCGCGAGGTCGTGCCGGTGCATCGTCTGGCCTACACATTCGGATGGGAGGCCGGCCAGGAGGTGCCGCCGGGCTCGAGCCTGATTGAGATCGATCTGATCGAACGCGACGGCGGCACGCTGCTCCGCATGACCCATAGCGGCTTGCCGACCGAAGAACAGGCGGCCGCCCACGCCAAGGGGTGGGCGCACTATCTGGAGCGCCTCACGATTGCAGCTGCGGGCAGCGATCCGGGTCCCGACAAGGGTTTGGCCGACGAGGCCTAGCTAGCGAAGCGCGGGGTCAGACCGCCGCTGTCGTAACCACCTGCGCCAGAAGCTGCTCGCGTCTGGCTTGTGAGCGCTGGCCCTTCATGGTCGCGGCGAAGCGTTCGAGGATCCCGTCCTCGAAGGCGGTGACGATGGTGTCGTGCACATAGCTCTTGCGGCAGATCGCCGCCGTGTTTGAGAGCTGATCGGCGGCGGCCCGGATCGCGTCCAGCACCTGCTTCTTGCGGCCGCGCTGACTAATCGCCGGCGTGATCCGCGACAGCGATTCCACCACGACCGCAGAGGCCATCAGGGTGCGGAAATCCTTCAGCGAAATCTTGATGCCGGCGATTTCGCGCAGGAACGCGTTCACCTGCGTGGTGTTCACGGCCCGCACGGTGCCGGAGGCATCGCGATACTGGAACATGCGCTTGCCCGGCACGCCCTGCAGAATGCCGATCGCGCGCACCAGCTTGGCCGCGTCGCATTCCTTCCGCACTGCCTTGCCGCCCTTCGCCTTGAACGTCAGGACGAAACAGTCGTCTTCCAGCGAGACGTTGGACTTCAGCAGCGTGGTGGCGCCGCGGGTGCCATTGAGACGGGCATAGGACTCGTTGCCCGGGCGGATCGCGGTGCGAGCGATCAGCTCGATTACGGCCGAGAGGGCGAACTCGCGCGTCGGTTCATCGCCCGACAGGAACATCGAGACCTTGCGCCGGATTTTTGGCAAGGCGCCGACGAGCTTTTCCAGTCGGTGCGCCTTGCGCTGCTCGCGGACCTTTTCCCAATCGGCATGATAGCGATATTGCAGCCGGCCCGCGGCATCGCGCCCGACTGCCTGGAGATGCGAGCTCGGATCGGCCGAATAGCGCACTTGGCGATAGGCCGGCGGCACCGCCATCGAATGTAGCCGGCGGATGGTGCGGGCGTCGCGGATATGGGCGCCGTTGGGGCGGACGAAGGAGTAGCCCTTGCCGCGCTTGATGCGCCGGATCGTCAGCTCGTTCTGGTCGCCGAGCCGCAGGCCCAGTTCCTTGGCCAGCGCCTCGACAGTCACCGCAGGCGCCGTGTCGAAGGCCTTTTTCGGGCTGGGACGCCTGAAAGTGGCCGGTTTCGGCCATTGTCCGAGGGCTTTGGCCAGTGCAATATCGGCAGGATCGGCTGAAGCGGGCCGTATCGTCCCGAGATTCTGCTGATCCATCATAGTGTTATGCCTTAGCCCTGCCTGTTACCGGTCAATGCCGCTGTTCTGATTCTTGTTCCAATGGGCCTCTGTGGGCCCGGGTTGGCCATTTAGGGTGTTCCGAACCGTATTGCGAGTCCCGAATCGGTGAGAGGCGGTTTCTAAATACCGCTCGCGGATGCAAAGGAGCCCCTGCGGAGGCCATTCCGGGGATTGGGTAAAGAACCGAAAGGCAGGCTCCAGCCTGTTTCAGATCTGCGACAGTCACAATTGGCCAGCTTGATCCTTCGCATGGCCGGCGGACCGCCGAAGGTCCAGCTTGTGGTCCTTGTCGGGTCCGGTTAGCCCGACGCATAATCAGTTCAAGATCAAATCGGCTTGCCCGTCGCTTGCGTTCGGCTTGCCGTATGTGGAGGGAAAAGAAAACATGTCCGAGAAGATCTACGACGTCCCTGCGGAGTGGGCGAAGCGCGCCTGGATCGACCATGCCAAGTACCAGGAGATGTACGCCCGCTCGCTCTCGGACCCGAACGGATTCTGGGCCGAACAGGCCAAGCGTATCGACTGGATGAAGGCGCCGACCAAGATCGAGAACGTCTCGTTTGCACCCGGCAACATCTCGATCAAATGGTTCGAGGACGGAGTCCTCAACGTCGCCCATAACTGCATCGACCGGCATCTTCACAGCCGCGCCAATCAGACCGCAATCATCTGGGAAGGTGACGATCCCTCGCAATCCCGGCACATCACCTACAAGGAGCTGCACGACGAGGTCTGCCGGATGGCCAACATCCTGCGCACCCGCAACGTCAAGAAGGGTGACCGCGTCACCATCTATCTGCCGATGATTCCGGAAGTCGCCTACGCGATGCTGGCCTGCGCGCGGATCGGCGCGATCCACTCCGTGGTGTTCGCCGGCTTCTCGCCCGACAGTCTCGCCCAGCGCATCAACGACTGCCAGTCCAAGGTGGTCATCACCGCGGACGAAGGCCTGCGTGGTGGCAAGAAGGTGCCGCTGAAGGCCAATGTCGACGCGGCGCTCACCAAGGCCGATGGCGTCGACTGGGTCGTCGTGGTCAAGCGCACCGGCGGCAAGATCGACATGAACCCGACGCGCGACCTCTGGTATCACGAGGCGGCGGCGATGGTGACGACCGAATGCCCGGCCGAGCACATGCACGCCGAGGACCCGCTGTTCATCCTCTATACGTCGGGCTCGACTGGCCAGCCCAAGGGCGTGCTGCACACATCGGCCGGCTATCTCGTGTTCGCCGCGATGACGCACCAATACGTCTTCGACTATCACGACGGCGACATCTACTGGTGCACTGCCGACGTCGGCTGGGTCACCGGCCACAGCTACATTCTCTACGGGCCCCTGGCCAACGGCGCGACCACGCTGATGTTCGAGGGCGTGCCGAACTACCCGGACAATTCCAGGTTCTGGAACGTTATCGACAAGCACAAGGTCAACATCTTCTACACCGCGCCGACAGCGATCCGAGCGCTGATGCAGTCGGGCGACGACCCCGTGAAGAAGACCTCGCGCGCCAGCTTGCGCCTGCTCGGCTCGGTCGGCGAGCCGATCAATCCGGAAGCCTGGGAGTGGTATCACCGCGTCGTCGGCGACGACCGCTGCCCGATCGTCGATACCTGGTGGCAGACCGAGACCGGCGGCATCCTGATCACGCCGCTGCCGGGCGCGACCAGGCTCAAGCCGGGCTCGGCGACGCAGCCGTTCTTCGGCGTTGCGCCTGAAATCGTCGATGCCGACGGCAAGGTGCTGGACGGCGAGACGTCAGGCAATCTCTGCCTGACGCGGTCATGGCCGGGCCAGATGCGCACCGTCTATGGCGACCACGACCGCTTCGAGCAGACCTATTTCTCGACCTACAAGGGCAAGTATTTCACCGGCGACGGCTGCCGGCGCGATGCCGACGGCTATTACTGGATCACCGGGCGCGTCGACGACGTCATCAACGTCTCCGGCCACCGCATGGGCACCGCGGAAGTCGAGAGCGCGCTGGTGGCGCACGAGAAGGTCTCGGAAGCGGCCGTGGTCGGCTTCCCGCACGACATCAAGGGCCAGGGCATCTACGCCTATGTGACCCTGATGGCCGGCGTCGAGCCGACCGAGGAGCTGCGCAAGGAGCTCGTCACCTGGGTGCGCAAGGAGATCGGCCCGATCGCCTCGCCCGACCAGCTCCAGTTCGCACCTGGCCTGCCGAAAACCCGTTCCGGCAAGATCATGCGCCGGATCCTGCGCAAGATCGCCGAAGACGAGCCGGGCAGCCTGGGAGACACCTCGACGCTGGCCGATCCCGGCGTGGTCGACGATCTTGTCAAGAACCGGCAGAACAAGAAGCAGGCATCGGCGTAAGGCTCCGGCCTCGTGCTACGGACGCTGCGCAGCCGAGGCACATGCCTACGTCATTATGCCCGTGGGAAGATGGTCCCGGCTCAGCGGCGCGTCACTTGCGTGCCGCGCCGCGTCCGGGACAGGAGGCTGCACGGGCGCTGACGCCCTCTGAAATAGCCACCGTTCATACCTCACACGCTTGTCAGGGCGCGTCCCGCCGTCACCCGCATCTTTCCCGCCGAGTGTTGTTTTCAGGTTATTTACTTTATTTCGAACATTTCCTTTGTTCCCCCTGCTGACCGGCCCTCGGCGGCCGCGCGTGGAAACCATCCGGTTAATGGACGCGGTTAAGAATGTTCGGGGCGAGCGGGCAATTGCCGGGTGCTGCGTAATTTTGGACGACCCGTTCGGGCAAGGGGAGACATTGATGTCGATGCGGATCGCGGTGGCGCTGGCCGCCACCATCGGAGCAGGGGTCTTTATCTCGACGGCGGCGCAGGCGCGGCCGGAAATGGTGGGCACACACTTGGCTGACTATTCGCCGGGTACGATCGTGGTCAAAACCAGCGAGCGACGGCTTTATCTCATCCTCGATAACGGTCACGCCGTCCGTTATCCCGTTGGCGTCGGCAAATCCGGCAAGCAGTGGGCTGGCACCACCCGCATCGACGGCAAGTACCGCAATCCGGCCTGGTCGCCGCCCGCCGAGGTGAAGCGCGACAAGCCGAGCATACCCGACGTCATTCCGGGCGGATCGCCGCGCAATCCGATGGGCGTCGCCGCCATGACGCTGGCCGGCGGCGAATATGCCATCCACGGTACCAACGTGCCGGGCTCGGTTGGCGGCTTCGTTTCCTACGGCTGCATCCGCATGCTCAACGACGACATCAGCGATCTCTACAGCCGCGTCTCCGTCGGCACGACGGTGGTCGTGGCGCGCTGATTGCC
Organism: Bradyrhizobium sp. 142; assembly: GCF_023074015.1. Classification (NCBI taxonomy): domain Bacteria; kingdom Pseudomonadati; phylum Pseudomonadota; class Alphaproteobacteria; order Hyphomicrobiales; family Nitrobacteraceae; genus Bradyrhizobium; species Bradyrhizobium sp. 142. The sequence goes on along the minus strand of NZ_JADPKQ010000299.1, from coordinate 40,494 downwards.
GGAAATCAGATCAGAACAGCAAGAGCCGCGTCGAACGACGCGGCTCTTTTATTGCCAGAAGCGCCAACCCCGCGCGCACCAGCCGTCGCGATGACCGCCATTGTAGCTGCGCGCATAGCCACCTGCGAGCAACACAGCCGAGACACTGGCAGTGCGTTTGGTCGCGACATCGGCAAGAACGCGTCCGTATTTGTCGGGTCCGAGATTGGAGATCGTGACGCCGCCCTCGCCGAGCAGATCGCGGAGCGCGGCGGCGGCGGCTTCAGCCTTGTCGAGTTCTTCCTGGCAGGAGGCTTTCATCTCCGGTGCATCGATGCCGCGCAGGCGAACACGCGCGACGAGCTCGCGGCCGTCGCGTTGATGCACGCGCGCGAGGAAGGTGTCGCCGTCGAAAGTGCGGATGACGTCGACCGTCTGGCGAATGTCGGGACTACCTGCCTGCTGGAGGATGATCTCGGCATCATGCGGCCGGCCGTCGGCCCCATGCGGAACTGGCCAGTTGGTCCCGTGACGGAAGGTGAGCACAATGGCCACCACGATGCCCACAATGAACATCCACGGCAACAGCCCTGAGAACCGGCGGCGAAAAGGCGAGCCGCTGTACGAATGCCGAAATGGATGGCTGGGGTCGAAGCGCGACATCCGCGAACGCTAGGGCTGAGTCGGCCGGGCCGGCAAGAGAGTCCTCGAACCAGAGCTTCAAAAGTCCGAGGCGATGCCTTTGCGCTCCCAATCGCCGTAACGGGTGGGCTCGGGTCCCTTTGGCCCATGCAACTCCTTCGGCGCCATGTCGGCCTGGGCCGCAGCGGCGTGCCGGCGCGCTTCGGCTTCAGCCAGCGCGCGCTGGGCGGCCGGCGACAGCGGCTTGCGATGTGGAGCGGAGGGCTGGTCACTCATGATCTGGGTTCCTAGCGCAAGACCGCAACGCGCGCGACGTCCAATAAGGCATTGCAGAAAATGGTCATGCGGGGCTGTAAACGCGAGAGCTCATTCTTACATTTGGCATATTCGCGTGCCACAGTTCTGTTGGTTAAGGCATGCGCCCCTTCGGCGGAACTGCCGCTCGCTAAGAACCTTAAGCCCGCATGCCATCTCAACGTTTCGCCCCTCCATCCGAAGTGCCTGGTCTGGCAGCGCGGCGGATCGCTGCCGACATCGTCGACGGCGTGCTGCACAAGCGCCGCACGCTCGACGATCAGCTCGATGGCGCCGGCGCCCATCCCGGACTGAAGACGCTCGCCGACCGCGACCGCGCCCTGATGCGACGCCTGGTCGCGACCATCCTGCGCCGGCTCGGCACGCTCGGCCACGTGCTCTCGCGGCTGCTCGATAAGGGCATTCCATCCGAGGCACCGCGCGCGCAGAGCGCGCTTCTGATCGGCGCCGCCCAGATTCTCTGGATGGACGTGCCCGATCACGCCGCCGTCGACCTTTCCGTTCGCCTCGTGCAATCCGACCGCCGCGCCGCGCGTTATGCCGGCCTTGTCAACGCCGTGCTGCGCCGCTGCGCGCGCGAGGGCAAGGCGCTGGTGGAGGAGGTTGCCGCGCAGTCGCTGGACCTGCCGCCCTGGCTGCTCGCGCGCTGGAGCGCGCATTACGGCGAGACGGTCGCAAGGGACATGGCGCTCGCGCTCGGCCACGAGCCTTCGCTCGATCTCACCGTGAAGTCGGACGCCGCGCAATGGGCGAGCCGGCTGCATGGCGAGGTGCTGCCGACCGGATCGGTGCGCACGGTGCTGCACGGCGCGGTGACCATGCTGCCCGGCTTCGCCGAAGGGCAATGGTGGGTGCAGGATGCCGCCGCCGCGCTGCCGGCCCGGCTGTTCGGCGACATCGCCGGCAAATCCATCGCCGATCTCTGCGCCGCGCCCGGCGGAAAGACCGCGCAACTGGCGCAAGCCGGCGCGCGTGTCACCGCGATCGACCGCTCGCCAGCCCGGGTGGCGCGGCTGCGCGAAAACCTGGCGCGCTTGTCGCTCCAGGCCGAGACTGTCGTCGCCGACGCCGCGGAATGGGCCGGCCCGACGGACGGTTTTGACGGTATCCTGATCGATGCGCCCTGCACGTCGACCGGCACGATTCGCCGTCACCCCGACGTGGCATGGCTCCGGCAGGAATCCGACATCGCCGCGCTGACCGTGCTCCAGCAGCGGCTGCTGCGAAAATCCGTTTCGCTGCTCAAGCCGGGCGGCACGCTGGTCTATTGCACCTGTTCGCTGGAACCGGAGGAGGGCGAGCAGGCCATAGCCACGCTGCTCGCCGCAGAACCTGCGCTTCGGCGCGTGCCGATCGAAGCGTCCGAGGTCTTCGGCCTCGGCGAGATCATCACTGCCGACGGCGACCTGCGCACCCTGCCCAGCCATCTGCCGAACGCCGATCCAAAGCTCGGCGGGCTCGACGGGTTTTACGCCGCGCGGCTAGTTAAATCCTGATTTTGCACCGGTTTTTACGGTCGCGACGCTGATTCGCGGCCTTTCAAGGTGGTGTCAGGCGCCGGATTTTGGGATTAAAAGGATTCGTCGGAATCCTCTCCCCCTACAAGGCAAGGCGTGTCGGTCGCTCAACGCAGACGTATCTCGACGCTGGTGATGAACCGCTTCGCGCGGAACATGCTCGCGCGCGCGAGCGGCGGCTCCGTGGCACTGTCGCGGGTATGGCCCGGCCGTACCGACCGGCTGATCATCGCGCCGCACGACTTGCGCACCGCGGACGCGACCCGCGCCGCCGAGATCTATGCCGGCCGCTTCGTCTTCGCCGGCAAGATCGTCAACTGCCACGGCCGCTCGATCTTCGATCTCGAGCCGCCGTCGGAGGACTGGGAGGTCGCGCTGCTCGGCTTCGGCTGGCTGCGCCATTTGCGCGCCGCCGACACCGCGCTGACGCGGGCGAATGCGCGTTCGCTGGTCGAGGACTGGATCAGTAACCCCGCCAACAAGCGCCGCCCCGTCGCGCGGCGCGCCGACGTGCTGGCGCGGCGCGTGATTTCGCTGTTGTCGCAAGCGCCGCTGGTGCTCAACGAGACCGACAACAAATTCTACCGCCGCTATCTGCGGGCGCTGGCGCGCGAGATCCGCTTCCTTCGCTACACCATGCTCAATATTGCGGACGGGGTGCCGAAACTCCAGGTGCTGATCGCGCTGTGCTACACGGCGCTCTGCCTTGCCAACCAGGCGAAGCACATCCGCAGCGCCTCGAAAAAACTCTCGGACGAGCTGCAGCGGCAGATCCTACCCGACGGCGGCCACATCTCGCGCAACCCGGGCGCTCTGATCGAACTCCTGATCGATCTGTTGCCGCTGCGGCAGACCTTTGCCGCGCGCAACATCGCGCCGCCGCCGGCGCTTCTCAACGCGGTCGACCGCATGATGCCGATGCTGCGCTTCTTCCGGCACGGCGACGGCAATTTCGCGCTGTTCAACGGCATGAGCGCGACGCCTTCGGACCTGCTCGCCACGCTGCTCGCCTACGACGATACCCACGGCGCACCGATGGCGAACATGCCGCATACCGGCTTCCAGCGCCTCGACGCCGGGCAGACCACGCTGATCATCGATACCGGCCCGCCGCCGCCGGCAGGCGTGAGCCACGACGCTCATGCCGGCTGCCTGTCGTTCGAATTGTCCTCCGGCATCAGCCGCATCGTCACCAATTGCGGCATGCCGACGACGGGCCGCGACAATTGGCGGCCGTTCGCACGCGGCACGCCCGCGCATTCGACGCTGACCTATCACGAAACCTCGTCCTGCCAGTTCGTCGAAATGTCGGCAATGAAACGGCTGCTGCGCGGCGCGCCTGTCATCAGCGGGCCCGTCGAGGTCGAAAGCTATCGCGAGATCGTGCAGAACGGTACGCTGCTCACGGCCTCGCATGACGGCTACATGGCCAAGTTCGGTGCGATCCATCGCCGCGTGCTGATGATCGCCAATGACGGTGCGCGGATCGACGGCGAGGACACGCTGTCGCCGCCGCAAGGTAGACGTTTCAAGGGCGGCGACGCCGATTTTGCCGTGCGCTTTCATTTGCATCCGGCGGTGAAGGCGAGCCGGCTGTCGGATGCCCGCGGCGTCATGCTGGTGCTGCCCAACCGCGACGTCTGGACCTTCGAGGCGCTCGACGACAAGGTCGACCTCGAGGACAGCGTGTTCCTGGCCGGCAATGACGGGCCGCGCCGCACCGCGCAGATCGTGATCCGCCAGGACGCCCGGCAGGCGCCCTCGATCCGCTGGAGCTTTGTCCGCTCCACCGCTTCGCCCGCGATCACCAATGCCCGCCGCAACGCGCGGCGCGAGCCGGAACTTCCGCTGTAAACCGGTGCGGATCGCCATATCTAGCCGTTGAGAACAGCGCCGAAAGCTGCTATCGAGCGCTCGCTCGCGCGACTGGCGACCTTGGATGGAGCACCATCGGGAAGCGCGGGACATAGAAGCCGCGCGCCTGGGCATAGACACTCCTTAAGACAGGATCTTGCTCATGACTGACCATCCCCGCCGCGTCACCCGCGCTCTTCTCTCCGTTTCCGACAAAACCGGCCTGATCGAATTCGCAAAGGCGCTTGCCGCCCGTGGCGTCGAGCTGGTTTCGACCGGCGGCACCGCCAAGGCGATCGCCGCGGCCGGCCTCAAGGTGAAGGACGTCTCCGAGCTGACCGGCTTCCCTGAAATGATGGACGGCCGCGTCAAGACGCTGCATCCGAAGGTGCATGGCGGCCTGCTCGCGATCCGCGACAATGCCGAGCATACGCAGGCGATGAAGACGCACGACATCGCGCCGATCGATCTGCTCGTCGTCAACCTCTACCCGTTCGAGGCGACCGTCGACAAAGGCGCCGGCTTCGAGGAATGCATCGAGAACATCGACATCGGCGGCCCCGCGATGATCCGCGCCGCCGCGAAGAACCATGACGACGTCGCCGTCGTGGTCGAGGCGCAGGATTATCAGGCCGTGCTCGACGAGCTTGCCGCCAACAAGGGCGCGACCACACTCGGCCTGCGCCGGCGGCTTGCCGCCAAGGCTTACGCGCGCACGGGGGCCTATGATGCCGCGATCTCGAACTGGTTCGCGCGTCAGCTTGAGATCGATGCGCCCGACTTCCGCGCCTTCGGCGGCAAGCTGATCCAGTCGTTGCGCTACGGCGAGAACCCGCACCAGACCGCGGCGTTCTATGCGACGCCCGACCAGCGCCCGGGTGTCTCGACCGCGCGTCAGTTGCAGGGCAAGGAGCTTTCCTACAACAACATCAACGACACCGACGCGGCCTATGAGTGCATCGGCGAGTTCGACGCCAAGCGCACCGCGGCCTGCGTCATCGTCAAGCACGCCAATCCCTGCGGCGTCGCGGAAGGCTCGGACCTCGTCAGCGCCTACCGCAAGGCGCTGGCCTGCGACTCCACCTCCGCCTTCGGCGGCATCATCGCGATGAACCGCGCGCTCGATGCCGACACCGCGCGCGAGATCACGAAAATCTTCACCGAGGTGATCATCGCGCCCGATGCCAGCGAGGAAGCCATCGCCATCATCGGCGCGCGCAAGAATTTGCGCCTGCTGCTCGCAGGCAGCCTGCCCGATCCGCGCGCGCCGGGCCTGACCGCCAAGACGGTTGCGGGCGGTCTGCTCGTGCAGAGCCGCGACAACGCCGTGGTCGATGACATGACTTTCAAAATCGTGACCAAGCGTGCGCCGACGGACGCGGAGATGCGCGACCTCAAATTCGCGTTCCGTGTGGCCAAGCACGTCAAGTCCAATACTATCATCTACGCCAAGGATCTCGCCACCGTCGGCATCGGCGCAGGCCAGATGAGCCGGGTGGATTCAGCCCGGATCGCGGCGCGCAAGGCGCAGGATGCGGCCAATGAGCTGAAGCTCGCCGAACCGCTCACCAAGGGCTCGGTCGTGGCGTCGGATGCGTTCTTCCCGTTCGCCGACGGCATGCTCGCCTGCATCGAGGCCGGCGCCACCGCGGTGGTGCAGCCCGGTGGCTCGATGCGCGACGACGAGGTGATCAAGGCCGCCGACGAGCACGGCATCGCCATGGTGTTCACGGGCACGCGGCACTTCCGGCATTAAGCCTCACCGCGAGCGTAGCCCGGATGGAGCGGAAGCGAAATCCGGGTCAGCGTCTCTGCAGCAACAGGCCCCGGATTGCGCTGTGCTCCATCCGGGCTACGGGACGACGGCAGGAGTTAGGACTCCCTTACCCGCATCAACAACCCCAGCCCCGCGACGAAGAACACCACCAGCACGGCCATGCCGGCCTTCTGACTCGCGGTGATGGCCGTGATCGCACCGATCAGCAGGGGGCCGATGAAGGACGTCACCTTTCCGGTCAGCGCGAACAAGCCGAAATATTGCGCGATGCGATCTTTCGGCGCGAGGCGGATCAGCAGCGTGCGCGAGGCTGCCTGGAGCGGGCCGCCGGCGGCGCCGATCAGGCAGCCCAGCACGAGGTAGGCGCGTTCTGCCGCGCCGGCGAACAGCGCGCCGCCCGGTACGGGAGGAGCGACCTTGATGAAGAAAATCGAATCCTTGTCGACCAGCAGGATCGCCGCGAGCGACAGCAGCAGGATCAGCATGCTGCCCATGATCACGCGCTTCGGCCCAAGCAGATCGTCGAGCTTGCCGCCAAGCCATGCACCAAAGGTGCCCGCGGCCGCCAGCATGATGCCGAAGGTGCCGATCTGGATCGTGTGCCAGCCAAAAGTGCCGGCGGCATAGATGCCGCCGAAAGCGAACAGCGACACCAGCCCGTCGGTGTAGATCATGTTGGCGAGGAGAAACGCCGCGAGCGATTTCTGCTTCGGTAATTCACCGAGCGATCGCTTCAAGTCGGACAGGCCCTGGCGCAGTGCTTCGCGCACCGGGCGTTTGGCCGGGTAGTCCGGCGTGAACAGGAACATCGGCGTCACGAAAATGATGAACCACAATCCCGTCAACGGTCCGGTGATGCGGTCGCCCTGGTGGCTCGCGGGATCGAGCCCGAACAACGGTGTGAATCCAAGCAGCGTACGCCCGGTCTCGGGATTGGCGGCGAGAAAGCCGAGCACGATGATCAAGCTGATGATGCCGCCGATATAGCCGGTCGCCCAGCCGGTGCCCGAAAGCCGCCCGATCCGCTCCGGCGGCACCAGGGTCGGCATCATCGCGTTGTTGAAGACGGTCGCGAACTCCGCACCGACGCTGGCGAGCGCAAAGGCGGTGAGCAGCGGCGGAATGATGCCGGGGTCGCCGGGCTTGCCGATCCACATCGAACTGGCTCCGAGCACCAGGATCGCGCCGAATGTCGCGATCCACGGCTTGCGCCGGCCCGACGCGTCGGCAATGGCGCCAAGCACCGGTGACAGCAGCGCGATGACCATGCCGGCCGCGGCGGCGGCAAATCCCCACAACGATTGTCCCGTGGCGGGATCTGGCGCGATGCTGGTCGCGAAATAGGGCGCGAATACGAAAGTCGTGATCAGCGTGAAATAGGGCTGCGCAGCCCAATCAAAGAAGATCCAGCTGATGACGGCGGCGCGCGGCGGATAGATTAGCTCCGTGCCGGCCAGGCGCGCATCCGAGGCGATCGTCGTCATCATTCAATTCCCATCACGAACAGTTTTGCCTCTGTTGGCGCAAACCGTATAGCATTATAGCGACGCGTGTGAATTAGCCGGAAGCCTTTGCGGAAGTTTGATGATGTCGTCATTCTCGACACGGCGGACGTTTTTCGCATTCATTGCTGCTGTGGCGCTTGGTCTGGCGCCAGCCACCGCGCAGGACGCACGGCGGGCCTATGTTCCACCGGCGCTCGACACGGTGCGCGCGGTTGCCGCCGAGCACGGCATGGTGGTCGCGCAGGAGAAGATATCTGCGCAAGTGGGCGCCGATATCCTGCGACGCGGCGGCAATGCGGTCGATGCCGCGGTCGCGACCGGCTTTGCGATGGCCGTGACCTATCCGCGCGCCGGCAATATCGGCGGCGGCGGCTTCATGGTGATCCATTCGGCCGCGCGCAACGAGGACATCGCGATCGACTACCGCGAGACCGCGCCGGCGGCAACGACGACGCAAATCTTCCTCGGACCTGACGGCAAGCCCGATGCCACGAAGTCGCGCGATTCTGCGCTCGGCATCGGCGTGCCCGGCAGCGTCGCGGGACTCGCGCTGGCGCTGGAGAGATACGGCTCGGGCCAGTTCACGCTGGCGCAGTTGCTGGAGCCCGCGATCGCGCTCGCCCGCGACGGATTCGTTCTCGGCGACGATATCGCCGATACGTTGCCGGCCTGGCACCGGCGGCTCGCGCGCTGGCCTTCCTCGGCCAAAATCTTCTCGCGGCCCGATGGCACGCCGCTTCGCGAAGGCGACCGGCCGGTGCAGGGCGATCTTGCCGAAACGCTATCGGCCATTGCGGCGCAGGGATCGCGCGGCTTCTATGAGGGGCCGGTCGCAGACAAGCTCGCCAAGGCCGTCTCCGACGCCGGCGGCATCATGACATCAGCTGATCTGAAAGCCTATCAGGCGGTGATCCGCGCACCCGTGCGCGGCACCTATCGCGGCTATGACATCGTCTCGATGCCGCTGCCCTCGTCCGGCGGCGTGGTGCTGGCAGAGACCCTCAATATCCTCGAAGGCTTTCAGCTCGCGGAGCTGAAACAGGGGTCGCCGGCGTCGCTGCACCTCCTCATCGAAGCCATGAAGCGCGCCTATGCCGACCGCGCGCGCTATCTCGGCGATCCCGCCTTCGTCAACGCGCCGATCGATACCCTGATTGCGAAGGACTACGCGGCCAGGCTGCGCGCGACCATTTCTACCAGCCGCGCCACGCCGTCGATCAAACTCGTCTCCGCCGGAGCATCGCCGCGCGAAGGCAGCAACACCACGCATTTCTCCGTCGTCGACAGCAGCGGCAACGCCGTCAGCAACACCTATACGCTCAATTTCAGCTATGGCGTCGGCCTCGTCGCCGAGGGCACCGGCGTGCTGCTCAACAACGAGCTCGACGATTTCACCGCGGCGGTTGGCGCCTCCAATGCCTATGGTCTCGTCGGCTTCGAACCCAATCTGCCAGGGCCCGGCAAGCGGCCGCTGTCCTCGATGTCGCCGACCATCGTGCTGAAGGACGGTAAGCCGGTTCTGGTGACGGGCTCGCCCGGCGGCAGCCGCATCATCTCCACCGTGCTCCAGGTGATCGTCAATGTGCTCGACTACAGGATGGACGTGGCCGCCGCCGTTGCCGCGCCGCGGCTGCATCACCAATGGCTGCCGGACGAGGTGCGTATCGAGCGCGGCTTTCCCGACGATGTCCTGTTCGAGCTGAAGGCGATGGACCATATCATCGTCGAGCCGATGGGACAGACTTCCGCCAATTCGATTCTCGTGACCGCTGATGGGCCGCTCGGCGCGCCCGATCCGCGTACGCGGGGTGCGGAAGCAGCGGGACAGTAACTCTGCCCCGACGAGCCGCGTGCTGCACGCGGACCAGCGGAAGAGTTAACTACCGCCCCACTTGGTACGGCCCGCCCTTTTCCAGCGCGCGGCTGTACGCCGGCCGCGCATGGATGCGTTCGAGGAACGCCATCGCCCTGGGATGTCCTTGCTCGAGCCCGCCGCGTGCCTGGGCGGCCTCGAGCGGGAAGCTCATCTGGATATCGGCCGCGGTGAACTCGTTGCCGGCGAACCACTCGGTTTTTCCGAGTTCGCCTTCCCAATAATCCATGTGCTGCTTGATCTGCGGATTGACCAGCGCGGTCAATGCCTGGTTCGAGACCTTGCGCACCAGGGGCCGCAGCAAGGCCGGCGCCCGCTTCGGCATCAGCGTGAACAACAACTTCAGCAGCAGCGGCTGCATCGCCGAGCCTTCGGCATAGTGCAGCCAGTAGGTGAAGCGCAGCCGCTCGGGCGTGTTCGGCGGCGGGATCAGCCGACCATTGCCGTAGGTCGCGATGAGATATTCGATGATCGCGCCGGACTCGGCGATAGTGTTGCCGTTGTCGGTGATGACGGGCGATTTGCCGAGCGGGTGGATGGCGCGCAGCTCCTTCGGCGCACGCATGTCGGGCTGGCGCTGATAGCGCACGATCTCGTAGGGCACCCCTAGCTCCTCGAGCAGCCAAAGCACCCGCTGTGAGCGTGAATTGTTGAGGTGATGAACGGTCAGCATCGCGGTCCCCAGCTTGATCGATCGGCCGTGCGTTCGTGCCAGCCCGGGCGGGCAATGTCGAGCCATCCGGACGAATAATTTCACCCGGGTATATTGACCTTGATAATTTACCCGGATATTATTGGCCAACGTTCATCAATATGGCAATGATTTCGATGCAAAGGACTTTCACCGCCTTCCAAGGACAGCGCCGCCTGGCGTCCGGACCGGCAGGAGAGGTCGCGCTGGTCGTCAAGCGGATGGCACCACGGCCGGACGAGCCCATCATTATCTTTGAGGACGGCACCGGCCGGTCGATCGACTTCGATCTGCGCGGCGGGGATCGCGAGGTGCTGGCGCGGCTGGCGAAGCTTGTCCCGCTCGCAATTGAAGAGACCACACCACCGAGCGAGCCGCGCGGCCGGGGGCGGCCGAAGCTCGGCGTGGTCGCCCGCGAGGTGACGCTATTGCCGCGCCACTGGGAGTGGCTCGGCGCCCAGCCCGGCGGCGCGTCGGTCGCGCTGCGAAAGCTCGTCGACGAGGCGCGGCGCGCCAGCGGCGACAAGGACCGCGCGCGGCAGGCGCGCGATGCGGCCTACCACTTCATGTCGACCATGGCGGGCAACCTGCCGCAGTTCGAGGAAGCCTCGCGCGCGCTGTTCGCGGACGACCAGCGCCGCTTCAGCGGACTGATTGCCGACTGGCCCGCCGACATCCGCGACCACATCGTCAAGCTCGCCTACAGCGACCGCGCCTAGGCGCACCGCTTTCCATCAATCCCATCGACGGCCGAGCCGCGCGTTGCGCGGCAGCGGCTTCGTGCGACCTGTTGAAAGGTAATGATCTATGTCCGATGCCAAGCCGCTCTGGAAAACATTCCTCCGCTTTCTCGCGCCGCTGATGCTGAGCAACGCACTGCAATCCCTGTTCGGCACGGTCAGCAATGTCTATCTCGGCCAGATGATCGGCGTGGATGCGCTGGCGGCGGTCTCGACGTTCTTCCCGGTGTTTTTCTTTCTGTTCGCCTTCGTCATGGGCCTGAGCACCGGCGCGACCGTGCTGATCGGCCAGGCATTTGGCGCCGGCGCGCACGAGCGAATCAAGATCGTCGCGGGCACGACGCTCGCGGTCGGCCTGCTGCTCGCCATTTCGATCGCGCTGATCGGCGGTGTTTTCAGCCGCCAATTGATGATGGCGCTGGCCACGCCCGCGGACATTCTCGAGCAAGCCAGCGCCTATGCCCGCATCATGTTGCTCACGATGCCGCTCGGCTTCGTCTTCCTGCTGATGACGGCGATGATTCGCGGCGTCGGCGATGCACTCACGCCGTTGTTGGCGCTGGCAATGTCGACCGCAATCGGCCTGATCCTCACACCGGCCCTGATCCGCGGCACGGCCGGATTGCCGGCGGCCGGCATCACCAGCCCGGCCTGGGCATCGGCAATTGCCAACGTCCTGACGCTGATCGCGCTGGCCGCCTATCTGCTGCGAAAGAAGCACGCGCTTGCGCCGGACGCCACGCTGCTGCGCCATCTCAGGCTCAACGGCGCCGTACTCGGCAAAATCCTCGGCATCGGGTTGCCGAGCGCGATCGGCATGGTGGTGATGGCGATCGCCGAGCTGGTGCTGCTCGGCCTCGTCAACGGCTTTGGCTCCGACGCCACGGCCGCCTATGGCGCGGTCAACCAGGTGATGGGCTACACGCAATTCACGGCGATATCGATTTCGATCGCAGTCTCGATCCTCGGCGCCCAGGCCATCGGCGGCGGCGACCGGACCGGGCTTGAGCGCATCGTGCGAGCCGGCCTCGCGTTCAACCTGATCCTGACCGGTGGCCTGGTCGCGTCGATCTATCTCGCGCCGCGCGCTGTGCTTGGCATCTTCATCACCGATGGCGCCGTGCTCGATCTCGCCAGGGAATTACTTCTCATCGCCCTGTGGAGCTCGGTGCCGTTCGGCATGGCCACGGTGTTCTCGGGGGCGATGCGCGCCGCGGGCGCCGCCTTGACGCCGATGCTGCTTTCGATTTTCGCCATCGTCGCGATCGAGCTGCCATCCGCGATGATCCTGAGCCGGGCCGTCGGTATCCAGGGCGTATGGGCCGCCTATCCGATCGTGTTCTGCGCCATGTTCATTTTGCAGATGGGCTATTACCTCCTGGTGTGGCGCAAGCGCGCGGTCCGGCGCCTGATCTGACCGGGCCACGAAGGTATTATGACCATCATTAAACGGTGGACCCGTGCTGCGCCCTGCGCCACAATGGCAGGAAAGCGACGTCAGGGAGGACGAATTTGACCCGCACAGCCCCGCAATTCCTGTTCGATTTCGGCAGCCCGAACGCCTATCTCAGCCATCTGGCGGTCCCGGCGATCGAGCAGCGGATCGGCGTCAAATTCGAATATGTGCCGATCCTGCTCGGCGGCATCTTCAAGGCGACCAACAACAAGTCGCCGGCCGAGACGCTGGCCGGCGTCAAGAACAAGCGCGAGTTCCAGGCGGTCGAGACCGAGCGCTTTATCAAGCGGTTTCACGTCCAGCCCTATGTCTTTAATCCGTTCTTCCCCGTCAACACGCTGAACCTGATGCGCGCGGCGATTGCGGCGCAGCTCGAGGGCGTGTTCGAAAAATATGTCGACGCCGCCTTCCATCACATGTGGCGCGAGCCGAAAAAGATGGACGATCCGGAAGTCGCAGCGACGGCGCTCGCCTCCTCCGGCCTCGATGCCCAAAAGTTGTTCGCCCGCGCCCAGGAGCCCGAGGTGAAAGCAAAGCTGATCAAGAATACCGAGGAGGCGGTGGCCCGCGGTGCGTTCGGCTCGCCGACCTTCTTCGTCGGCAACGAGATGTTCTTCGGCAAGGAGCAGCTGCGCGAGGTCGAGGAAATGGTGTCGGGAAAGTGATTGCCGCCGGCCTCATAAAGCGAGCTATTTCCCAGCGTCGTCCTGGCGAAAGCCAGGACCCATAGCCACCGAAGGTTATTGATGTCACGAGCTGGAGCTCCAACTTGTCCGATAGCGAGCAGTCGGGGTAATGGGTCCTGGCTTTCGCCAGGACGACGGTAAAGAAGCAACAACAAGGAAGATCCCATGCGTATCCTCGTGGTCGGCGCCGGCGCCATCGGCGGCTATTTTGGTGGCAGGCTTTTGCAGGCCGGCCGCGACGTCACCTTTCTGGTCCGGCCAAGACGCGCCGCCGAGCTTGCGAGCGCCGGCCTCGTCATCAAGAGCCCGAACGGCGACGTGACGCTAAAGGATCCGCCGCGGGTCGAGGCGGATAAGCTCAAGGACAAGTTCGACGTCGTGCTCTTGAGCTGCAAGGCGTTCGACCTCGACGACGCCATCAAATCATTTGCGGCGGCGGTCGGCCCGAACACGGCGATCATCCCGATGCTCAACGGCATGAAGCATCTCGACACGCTCGACCAGAAGTTCGGCGCCGAACGCGTGCTCGGCGGGCTTTGCGCCATCGCCGCGACGCTGAACGAGAAGCGCGAGGTGGTGCAGCTCCAGCCAATGCAATCGATCAATTACGGCGAGCGCGACGGCAAGCTGTCGGACCGGGTCAAGGCGATCGACGAGGCCTTCAAGAGCGGCATCAATGGCGCCGCAGCCAGCCGGAACATCATGCAGGACATGTGGGAGAAGTGGGTCTTCCTCGCTTCACTCGCCGCATCGACCAGCCTGATGCGCACCTCGGTCGGCAACATCCTGGCCGCGCCCGGCGGCAGGGATTTCCTGCTCGGCATGTTAGACGAGACCAGCGCGATCGCCGCGGCGTCGGGTTATCCGCCGGGTGGCCCGTTCTTCGAGCGTGTCAAAGGCCTGCTCACCACCGAGGGCTCACCGATGACGGCGTCGATGTTCCGCGACGTCCAGGCAGGCCTTCCGGTCGAGGCCGATCACGTCATCGGCGATCTCATCGCGCGCGGCGACGCTGCGAAGGTACCGGTGCCGAAGCTGCGCATCGCGTACACGCATCTGAAGGCGTATGAGAAGCAGCGGGCGGGGTAGGTAGCTTCGCACTCCGCTGTCGTCCCGGACAAGCGAAAGCGCAGATCCGGGACGACAGCGGTGTTTGCCGCTTGCGGCCTTTGCTACTGCAGATGCGCCAGATAGTGCGCCAGCGCGGTGATCTCTTCTTCGCTGAGGGAGTAGGCGATTTCGGCCATAGCGGCGCCGGCGCCGCCGACACGTTGGCTTGTCTTGTAGTCGTGCAGCGCTTTGACGAGATATTCCTCGCGCTGGCCGGCGAGGCGCGCCACCGCCTTGATGCCGGCATAGCTGTCGGTGTGGCATGAAGCGCAGCGGCGGCCGGCGGCGGCTTGCGCACCCTTCTTCGACAGATCGGGATCGTTGTCATCCGGACTCTTCGGCGGCATCAACGAGGCGAAATAGGCGCCGAGATTGCGGATGTCCTCGTTGTTGATCTGTTCCACGATCGGCTGCATCTGCTCGTTCTTGCGTGAGCCGGCGCGGAAGAACACCAGCTGCCATTGCAGGTATTGATCGGGCTGGCCGGCGAGCGAGGGGATGTTCTCCATCTGCGAGATGCCGTTGTCGCCGTGGCAACCGGCGCAGATTTCGGCTTTGGCTTTGCCGGCGGCGACGTCAGCGGCGCTTGCCGCGAGAGAGCCGAGCGTGAGGAACGCAACCACGCTGATTGCGTGCGAGAGAAACTGCCGGCGCATGATTGATGAGTCCCAGCTTATTATTCCGGGACGTGCAGGGCACGGGCCCGAAATCCATAATCCGCAATCGTGGCTTTGGGTTCCGGACTTGCGCGCAAGCGGCGCGCAATCCGGAAACGACAGCTTTGCGAGATCGAGATGAGAGAGGCTGCGGCACCTCTCGGCCACCGCAGCCCCGTATCTTCGAACGTTACTTCTTGCTGTAGCTGATGCGGTAGATCGCGCCGGCCCAGTCGTCGGCAACGAGGATCGAGCCGTCCTTGGCGAGGATGATGTCGTCGGGACGGCCGAGATAGCCCTGGTCGCCCTCGAGCCAGCCGGAGGCGAACACCTCCTGCTTGGCGTTCTTGCCGTCGGGACCGACGATCACCCGCATGATGCGTGCGCCCTGATACTTGTGACGATTCCACGAGCCGTGCTCGGCGATCAGGATGTTGTTCTTGTACTCAGGCGGAAATTGATCGCCGGTATAGAACTTCATGCCGAGCGGAGCGACATGGGCGCCGAGGTTCAGCACGGGAGGCGTGAACTCGGAGCACTTGTGACCCATCGCGAATTTCGGATCCGGCAGGTCGCCCTGGTGACAATAGGGATAGCCGAAGTGCTCACCAATCTTGCTGATCATGTTCAGCTTGTCGCTAGGCAGATCGTCGCTGACCCAATCACGCGCGTTCTCGGTGAACCAGAGCTTGCCGGTGCGCGGATCGACGTCACCGCCGACCGAGTTGCGCACCCCGAGCGCCCAGATTTCAGCGTTGCCGGTCTTGGGATCGACGCGCCGGATCTGCGACACGCTGGTCGGGGGAATGCCGATGTTGAAGGGCGGTCCGAACGGAATGTAGAACCAGCCTTCCTTGTCGACGGCGATGTATTTCCAGCCATGCGCGGCATAGGACGGCATGTCGTCATAGACGACCTTGCCCTCGCCGAGCTTGTCCAGATTGGCTTCCGCATTGTCGTAGCGGATCAGCTTGTCGACCGCGATGACGTAGAGCGCGCCGTCCTTGAAGGCCAGACCAGTGGGCATGTTCAGCCCCTTGAGGATGGTCTTGACCTCTTTCTTGCCGTTGTTGTCCGTGATCGCATAGACGTTGCCGAGGCCGAATGAGCCGACGAACAGCGTGCCCTTGTCACCCCAGGCCATCTGCCGCGCGGCGAGAACGCCGGGCGCGTAGACTTCGATCTTGAAGCCGGCCGGCAGCTTGATCTTCTTCATCATCGCGGCGAGCTCGGCCTCCGATGCGCCGGTGGGCGGCCCCGACGGCGGCGCCAGGCCCTTCTGCGCCTCGGTCTCGTCGCCGAGGAACCAGTCATCCGGCGGATGTGTCCAGAACTCCTTGGTGCCGGATTCGTATTTCTTCAGCGGCTTGTTCTTGTCCTGCTGCTGCGCATGACCGACGCTTGTCCCCGCAAGAAGGGCAACCGCTGCAAGCGCCAGGACGGATTGAAAGACGGATTGAAAGACGGATCGATGGAACGTCATCGCGTCACTCCCCTAAGGCAGCCATCTGGGCTGCACGTTATTTTGTTTTATTCATCGAAAGGCGAGGTTTGGCGTCTGTCGAGAGGGCAGACGCAGAAAGGTTACCACATCCGCAACCGCTGAGAAGCGCGTCGCGCGCACTGCGGTTGCGCTCAATATGAATTGAGCCGGATTTTCGCTCGAGGCGAACGCGCGATGACGACGATCTCGCCGCAACGCGGAATCAGCACGCCGCGCGGCTGATTTGCAGGCAGCACCGGCGCCGCGCCAAACAAAAGTCGCGAAAACAACCCCATGCACAGCAGAAAGGCTCAGACCGAGCTGTGCCCGGTGACACCAGGCATACATTTGACGCATCGAGCGAAACGGCAAAAGCGGCGATCACGAGGCGACGGGGTAAGGTCCGTCGTCGAATGTCGTCTCATGATATCCCTTTGAGCCGACCGCGCGCCCCAGCGCGCTGCGAAAATCCTGTTCGGTGCGAAGGCTGCTCAGGACATGGGCAAAATCGAATTCGGGGCGCCAGCCCAATTCGCGCCGCGCGCGATCGTTGACGTAGACGCGATCGATCTGCGGGAAGAGCCGCCAGCCGCGCGCCGCATAGAGCTCTGCGCAATCCGGATAGAGCTCGCGCACGACACCGGTGGCATCGCGGGCAAGCGCCGCGAGATGGCGCGGCTCGAACGGGCTGGTGGCGGAGACGATGTAACGGGCGAAGCCGATCGCCGGCGCGCGCTCGACGGCGGCAAGATGCGCGCTCACCGCGTCCGCGATATCCAGCCGGCGATACAGCAGCTCATTGGCCTGCGCATTCTCCAGCACGTAGACAGACCGCATCGCCGGATCGTCGTCGTCTTCCGGGAAGAAGCGCGATGTTCGCAGAATAACGACGGGCAGGCCGCGCTCGCGAAAGAACAACTCGCACAGATTCTCCGCCATCAGCTTGGTCGTGCCGTAAATGTTTTTAGGCACCGGCGGCAGCTCCTCGGTGACCCACACCGCAGCCTGTCCCGCCTCCGGCCGCAGCTGCGAGCCGAATGCGCTGGTTGTGCTGGTGAAGACAAAGCTGCGCACCCCGGCGGCCACGGCTGCCTCGAGCAGGTTGAGGGTGCCGGTGACGTTGGTGTCGACGAATTGCTGTTTGGTGTGTGTCCCCACATGCGGCTTGTGCAGCGTCGCGGTGTGGATGATCGCGGTGACACCGTCCATCTGCCGCCGCACGAAGTCGGGATCGACGATCGAGCCGACGGCATCGGTGAAGGGCGATGTCTGTAAATCAACCCCATGCGCGGGCGAGCCGCACCCCCGGAGCGTCCGGAGAATGGCCTCCCCAAGATGTCCAGCGCTGCCGGTGACTAGAATCTTCATTGCAGACCCAATACAGCCACGAGCGGCGTGGAAAACCACGATCCGCACCTGTCAGGCTGGTTGCTTTGGGAAAAATTGGAGCGGGCGAAGGGGCTCGAACCCTCGACCCCGACCTTGGCAAGGTCGTGCTCTACCACTGAGCTACACCCGCATCCTGTGTCGACCGCATGACGCGCCCGGCAACGGCTGTCGTATGCCAAAAGCGGACGGCGAATGCAACAGCTACCCGCGGCATAGATGCGCATTCGGAGCCCCATATGGACCCCGATTCCGGCCAAACCGGCCGAAAATGCGCCGGAACCTCCGAATCGGCCGGCATGGATTGAAATTCGGCCGCCCCGGCCCAATTTTAGGGGCCAACAGCGAAGCATATGGATCGGCGGCGTGCTAAAGAGCCGCCATTCCAGACATCAGACGAGGGGATCCCGTGACGATCATCGACCAGGGTAACGGAGCGGCGGGCCCGGCTTCGGCCGACCTGATCAAGGACACCACCACCCAGACCTTCGTGAAGGACGTGATCGAGGAATCGAAGCGCCAGCCGGTTCTGCTCGACTTCTGGGCCGAATGGTGCGGCCCCTGCAAGCAGCTCACCCCCGTGCTGGAGAATGCGGTCCGCGCGGCGAAGGGCAAGGTCAAGCTGGTCAAGATGAACATCGACCAGCATCCGGCGATTCCGGGCCAGATGGGCATTCAGTCGATCCCGGCCGTGATCGCCTTCGTTAACGGCCAGCCGGCCGACGGCTTCATGGGCGCGGTGCCGGAGAGCCAGGTCAACGCCTTCATCGAAAAGCTGACCAAGGGCGTGACCGCGCCGGGCGAGCTGAATGTCGCCGAAATCCTGCAAGATGCCGAGGCCGTGCTCGCCGAGGGCGATGCGGAAGCCGCGGCGCAGATCTATGCCGAGGTGCTCTCGCACGATTCGACCAACATCGCCGCGCTCGCCGGGCTTGCCAAGTGCTACGTCGTCTCGGGCGCGATCGAGCAGGCCAAGCAGACGCTCGGCATGGTGCCGGAGTCCAAACGTAACGATGCCGCGGTGAAGGCGGTGCAGGCCGCGATCGACCTCGCCGAGCAGGCCGAATCGCTGGGCCCGGTGGTCGAGCTGGAACAGAAAGTCGCCGCAAACCCGCTCGATCATCAGGCGCGATTCGATCTTGCGACCGCGCTCAACGCGCAGGGTAACCGGGCGGCGGCGACCGAGCAGTTGCTCGCGATCATCAAGCGCGACCGCAAATGGAACGACGACGGCGCCCGCAAGCAGCTCGTGCAGTTCTTCGAGGCCTGGGGCGGCGCCGATGACGCGACCATCGAGGGACGCAAGCGCTTGTCGACGATCCTGTTTTCGTAAGGCGCAAGCTGGCAAGTCCAGCGAGGGACCGGGCAGATGCCGATCAACATCGAATATCGCGGGCCCGCCGACCTTCCGGAGATCATTCCGGTGTTTCCGCTGCCGGGCGCGCTGCTGCTGCCGCGCGGCCAGATGCCGCTCAACATCTTCGAGCCGCGCTATCTTGCGATGGTCGACGATTCCTTGCGCGACGGCCATCGCCTGATCGGCATGATCCAGCCGGACATCGCGCATTCGCCGAAGAATTCCGACAAGCCGGCGCTGTTTCGCGTCGGCTGTGTCGGCCGCATCACTCAGCTCGCCGAATCCGGTGACGGCCGCTACATCCTCGAGCTCACCGGCGTCGCGCGGTTCAGGATAGTCGAGGAGCTCGAGGTTCTGACCGCCTACCGGCAATGCAAGGTGGACTTCTTCGCCTTCGCCGATGATTTTACCGCGCGCCTGGGTGAGGACGAGGTCAACCGCGAGGCGCTGCTGGTGGCGCTGACGGATTTCTTGAAGGCCAACAACCTCAAGGTCGACTGGGAAGGCGTCGAGAGCGCGCCCAACGAGGCGCTCGTCAACGCGCTGGCAATGATGTCGCCCTACGGTCCGGCCGAGAAGCAGGCCATGCTGGAGGCGCCCGATTTGAAGACCCGCGCCGAGATTCTGATCGCAGTGACCGAGATGGATCTCGCCAAGAAGCGCACCTCAGGCGATCCACCGTTGCAGTGACGGCCCGAACGCTCACGCCGCACAGATGGCTGCTCCAGCATCTCGCGACAGCATTTTCGCGATGCTGGATGCAGGCACCGGCCGGCTGAAATAATACCCTTGCGTTTCGGCGCACCCCTCTTCACGCAAGATGTCCAGCTGCTCCTTGGTTTCGGCGCCTTCGGCAGTCGTCGTCTTGCTCAAGCTGACTGCGAAACGAACCACGGCTCGCGCGAGATGGCGCGCCTCTGCCTTCGCGCTGGTCAGCTCGCTGACGAAGCTGCGGTCGATCTTGATCTTGTCGAACGGGAATCTTTGCAAAAAGCTCAGTGACGAATAGCCGGTACCGAAATCGTCCAGGGCGATCCGCACGCCAAGCTGGCGCAGTTGACCGAGGGCTGCGAATACGGCTTCGCTGTCATGCATGATCACCGTCTCGGTAACCTCGAGCTCGAGCCGGTGCGGCGCAACGCCCGAACTCGCCAGCGCGCCGACAATGACCGGCACAAGCTCCTTGCTCCTGAATTGAGCGGGAGACAGGTTGATCGCGATGCTGAGATCGACAGGCCATTTTGCGGCTTCCGCACAGGCAGTCCTCAAGACCCATTCTCCGAGCGGCACGATCAGGCCGGTCTCCTCCGCAAGCGGGATGAATTCGCCGGGCATGACCAGACCACGCTGCGGGTGATGCCAGCGTAGCAAGGCCTCGAAGCCCGTGGTCTTACCGGTCGCGGCATCGACGAATGGCTGGTAGTAGAGCTCGAATTGATGGCCTGCGAGCGCATCCCGCATGTCGCGCTCCAGGTTGCGTCGCGCATGCATGATCTCGTCGAGCTCCGGCTCGAAGAAGCGGAACGCGCCACGTCCACCGCTTTTGGCCGAGTAAAGGGCGAGGTCCGCGCTCTTCATGATCACGTCGGAATCGTTGCCATCGCGCGGCGCGATGGCAATGCCGATGCTGGTACCCACCGTGACCCGGTGATCGCCGAGATCGAAGGGTTCGCAAAGCGCCTTTCTGATCTTCTCGGCGAGGGTTGCGGCCTCCACGGCCGGGTTGGTCACGTAGTCGATCACCGCGAACTCGTCGCCGCCCAGTCGAGCGATCAGTGCCGTTTCCGTGGTGCATTCGCACAAGCGCGCCGCGACGGCGCGCAACAGGGAATCGCCCGCCGAATGTCCAAGCGTGTCGTTGACCTCCTTGAAGCGATCGAGGTCGAGCATGAGCACGGCCAGATCAAGGCCGCCGTTGCGCGTCACTGCAATGGCATGCTCCATCCGCTCTCTGAGCAGCACGCGATTTGGCAGGTCGGTCAACGCATCGTGTTGCGCCATATGAGTGATCTTGGCCTCGGACTGGCGTTGCTCCGTGACATCCAGATGCGTGGCCACCCACCCGCCGCCGACCATGGGCTGCCGCGTGACGCAGATCAGACGGCCATCCGCAAATTCGTCGATCCTGCTCGAGACTGCGTCGAACGGCAACGCGGCCAATTTCGAGATGAATTGCTTGGCAGCGCCCTCGTTGGCGTCGCCCTTGAGGATGCCGTTCACAACACGATGCCTGATGATGTCGGCGTGCGGCGTCCCCGTTCGCAGCAGCTCCGGCGGCAGCCGATAGAGTAGCGCATAACGCTCGTTGCAGACGACAAGTCGCTTCTCTGCATCGAACATGCACAAGCCCTCGACCATGTTGTTGATGGCCGTGTCCAGCCTGATTTTCTGATCCTGGATTTCCTTTTGCGAATCTTCGACCTGCTGCCTGGCGAGCGAAAGTTCGCTGATGATTTCCTCGAACCTGCTGGTTCTGGCCGCAAGGCGGCGATCCGCCAGCACGCCGACAAAACTCATCCCGAGTACTGACAGAGCCACGCCCGCAATTGCCACGGCGAGGAAGGCGGGAGAAAGCGACAAGGCGTCGCTGTTCAGCGTCGGGTCTGGAACGATCTGCACGGCCCCCATAGCCGTGAAATGATGCGACACGATTGCGAGCGTCAGCAGAAGCGCCGCGGCCAGGGCCCCCCACTTGTTCTTGCGACTCAGGGCGACGGCAAGTGCAGCGTAGCCCAGGACCATGCCGAGGACGATCGAGATGAGCACCAGCCCCGGCGACCAGCTCACGCGACCCGGCACTTCGAGGGCCCACATGCCGAGATAATGCATGCTCGCAATGCCGGCGCCGATGATGCCGCCGCCGGCAGCCGCGCGCCACCGACCGGAATTACTGACTGCAACGCCAAAACCACCGGAGGTCAGTATCATAGCCGCGACGAGCGACAGAGCTGTCAGAACGATACCGTAACCGGTTGAGACGCCGGGCTCGTAGGCGAGCATTGCAACAAAATGCGTTGCCCAAATTCCATATCCGATCGAGGCGCCGGCGATTGCGATCCAGGTCAGCCGCGTCCAGGCTCGCGACGCGATCGCGCGATGAAAGATGCTGATGGCCACAATGCTCGCAGCGAAGCAAACCAGACCAGCGAGCACGACTAGCCGCCAATCATGCTGTGCCGTGAGACAGGTAAAAACGCGGAACATCGAAATCGCTCCCTCGTCAATATCCTCGACGATTGATCCGATTGGACTGTCATTGCGTTAATTTTGTGCAATGTCAGGTAGTGTACTTATCGAAACGTAAACCCGACCTCGAAAGATGGCGACGTTTAGCGGTAGCCTGTGCGGGCGAGGGCTTAATTCCCGTGACACTACGGATTGGGCGAGCCGAGGCTCCATCGGTTCGAACTAACCCGCGCCTGCTTAGAGGTGCCCGCGGATGCGTTTGCGTCCGGTGATCATCGCGCGGATCAGGTTCTCGCGCTGGAGAACAGCCATCAGCACGACGCCCAGGACGTGCAGCACCACCAGGACGATGACGGCGTCCGACGCATAGGCGTGGGTGTCCTCGATCCACCAGACGCCGAAGAATGTCACCGTCACCGACATCGCGCCTGTGACCGCCGAGACGATCAGTGACAAGAGCAGCGCCACCAGCATCAAGGTGCCGGCGGGATTGAGCCCGATATAGCGGCCGGTGATGCCGCGGCGCAGATTCCATAGGTAGCTTGGCGCCGCGCGAAGCCTGACCCCGACCATGCGAAAGCGCGAATAGCGGCTTCCCATAAAGCCCCAGATCAGGCGGAAGGCCAGAAGCCCGATCACGAGATAGCCGACAATACGGTGGAGCCCGTCATAGACGGTGGGCGTGAACCACGCGACCAGGACGCAAACGGCGAGGATCCAGTGCCAGAGGCGCAGCGAGAGGTCCCAGACTTCGACCATCCGCGAAGCGGTTCGATCGGCGGGGGCCCGATTGGGCTCCCCGCGCGCTTCTGGAACTGCTTCGACCATCAAACCCGATTCGCCTTGGCGCAGTTCATTTGGCGCAATTCACTTGGCAACCGTGCGCTTCAGGCTGAGATCTTCAGGGCTGTAGAACAGCTCATAGACCTTGCCTTCCTTGACACCATAGACCTCATAGCACGAGCCTTCGATCTTGGAGCGCCGCACCTCGTAGCCCAGCGCCTTCGCCTTGGCTTCGGCTTCGCTCGCCGGCTTCCACGAGGCCTTGTCGAGCTTGGTGCAATCCTTGAAGCCGTCGGCCATCGCCGTCGACCCCATGCCAATCCCGATCGTCAGTGCAATGGCAACAACACGAATGACCTTCACGAAACTCTCCTCCTCTGTCGTGCGCGCCACGCTTAGCGCGAACCGACTGCGAAGGAAGCAAAGGAGGTGATCAAGTCAATCCAGTTCGGGCGCGGATGTTTTAGATAAGCTCTAACATCGGTGAAAACATCAGTCCTCGCCGTACGCAGAGCGCCCCTGACGCGTTGCTGCGGCCTTACGCCTCATCGCTGGCCAGCTGGCTCGTCTCTTGGGTTACGTCCGCTAGTAGCCGGCAACCGCGAGCGCCACGACCGCGCTCATGCCGAGCCAGCCGAAATGACGGCCGCGCGTTGCCCAGGCATTGGCCAGCGCGGCAAAACCAAACACGATCGCGAGCGTGACGATGATCCAGTGCCGGGCGAGGTTGGATTCCATCCAGGGCGCGGCGAGCAGCAGCACGCCGCCGCCGATCCACGCCACCGTGCCGGCCTGCCAGACCAGCCGGATCAGCGTGCGCAGCCGCGGCGGCTCGATCGAGGCGCGGGGGAACACTTTGGTTTCGCCGAGCATGCCGTGGACCAGCGCCAGCACGATCGCGGCGGCGCCGGAACATTGCAGCAGGAGGTCGCGCATGGGACAGTCTCCATCCATACAGTGATGTATGGATATGCACTCACTTGCCCCCAGCTGTCAATACAGTACTGTATGGACAACGCCTGGAACCCGACATGACCGAACAGCTCTCCGCCGACCATTGGATCAACCAGGGCCTCAAGGCACTGGCGAAAAGCGGCTTCACTGCGCTGAAGGCCGATCCGCTGGCGAAGGCGATGGGCGTCTCCCGCGGCAGCTTCTATTGGCATTTTGCCGATCTCTGTGCGTTCCACACGGCGGTGCTGAAGCGCTGGCGCGAGGTCGCGGCCGATCAGATCATCGCCGACGTCGAGGCCGACAGCGACGATCCGCTGAAAGCGCTGTTGCGCAGGACTTTTGGCGCGCGGCTCGATCTGGAGCGCGCGGTACGCAACTGGGCGGCGTTCGACACGGCGACACAGGCAGCGGTCCGTGCCATCGACCGCCGCCGGCTCGATTATATCGAGGTGCTGTTCAGGAAACGCGGACTGACGCCCGCCGTCGCGCAGGCCCGCGCGCAGATCCTGTACTGGACGTTTCTCGGCTTCGCGCTGTCGGGCGCGCCGGTTCCGGCCGCACGGCTCCAGGGCTTGCTCGACGAGATCCTGCGGATGGCATCGGCCTAAAGCGCGATGGGCGGCCGGGATTTTTTGTGCTAGAGGCAACCCGATCGCCGGAGACCACAATGAACGCGCCCACCGAACGCCCCGAAAACAGCGTCGATCCCAAACTGCTTGAGATCCTGGTCTGCCCGCTGACCAAGGGACCGCTCGAGTTCGATTCCGCGAAGCAGGAATTGATCTCGCGCTCGGCCAAACTCGCTTATCCCATTCGCGACGGCATTCCAATCATGCTGCCGGAAGAGGCGCGGAAGATCGATTGAGATAGAGCGATGTTTGCGCGACAGCCGCGCAACATCTTCGGTGTCGTCCTGGCGAAGGCTAGGACCCATTACCCCATGGAGTAGTTGTGGCGCGAAGCGGGTAACCACGAGTCTTCGCCAAACTTTTCCCTGTGGTTATGGGTCCCGGATCGGCGCGCGCTTTGGGCGCGCTCGTCCGGGACGACGAGCGGAGAGTGCAGCGTGGTCGCGCGCTACAACGCCTCGCCCTTCAACAGTTTGGGCACCTCGCCGGTGAGCCCGGCGGCCTGGCGGATGAACAGATTCTTCAGCGGCGGGGCGCGATCGACGAGGCCGAGGCCGATGTCGCGCACCGCGCGCAGCAGCGTCGACCGGTTCGAGAACAGGAAGTTCAGCGAGTTGGTGGCAACGCCCATCGCCATGGTGTCAAAGCGGCGCCAGCGCTGGTAGCGCTCGAGCACGTCGCCTCCGCCGATATCCATGCCGAGCCGCGCGGCATCGACCACGACCTCGGCCAATGCGGCGACATCCTTCAGACCCATGTTGAGTCCCTGACCGGCAATGGGATGGATGACATGCGCGGCATCGCCGACCAGTGCCAGCCGCTCTGCGATGAAGGAGCGCGCCACGAAATAGGACAGCGGAAACGCACGCGGCTTGTCGAGTGCCTTGACCTCGCCGAGATGCAGGCCGAAACGCCGCTCCAGCTCGCCGTGGAATTCCTCGTCGCTGAGGGCGACGATGCGCGCCGCTTCCGTGCGGCGCTCGGTCCACACCAGCGACGATCGCTTGCCGGACAACGGCAGGATCGCGAACGGACCTGCGGGCAGAAAGTGCTCTTCGGCCCGTCCCTCATGATCGCGCTCATGGCCGACGGTGACGACGATGCCGGATTGATCGTATTCCCAGCCATGGGTGGCAATGCCGGCGCGTTCGCGCAGTCTTGACCTCGCGCCATCGGCGGCGATCAGCAGGCTTGCCGCAATCGCGCTGCCGTCGCCGAGCGTCACGTCGATGCCGTCGGCGCGCGAATCGTAGGACGCCACCGTGGTGGCGCGAAGATCGATGCCCTCGGCCTCGGCGCGCGCCACCAGCGCATCGATCAGGCGGCGGTTCTCGACCATATGCGCGAAGGATTCGCCGGGCGCGACATCGCCGGCAAAGTTCAGGAAAACCGGACGCGTGGCATCTTCCAGCTTGGAATCAGTGACGACCATGTCGAGGATCGGCTGCGCCTCGCCCTTGACGTCGTCCCAGGCGCCGATGGCCTCGAACAGGCGTCGGCAGGCCGCCACGATCGCGGTGGCGCGCGGGTCGCGGCTCGGCCGTGTCGCAAGCGCGGGATCGGCGACAACGACGGGAATTTCGGGGCCAAGCCCCTGGCGCAGCGCCAGGGCCAGGGCAAGGCCGGCAAACGCCCCGCCACCAATGACAATGCTACCCTGTACCGACATCCCCAGTTTCCTGCAAAAATTCCCGGCTAAATCCTGGTCTTGCTAGCAGACTTGAGGTGGGCGAAACAGTGCGGTGAAACAAGGGCGGAACGGCCCAACGTGTCATTCCGGAGCATCGAACCCGGACTGACGGCAAGAAAGTTCAATCCATGTCCAAAAGCCTGATCGATCTCATCGCAATCCTCGACCTCGAACAGCTCGAGGTGAATTTGTTCCGCGGCAACAGCCCGAAGACGAGCTGGCAGCGGGTGTTCGGCGGGCAGGTGATCGGACAGGCCATGGTCGCGGCCTGCCGCACCGTCGAGGGCCGGCTGCCGCATTCGCTGCACTGTTATTTCATCCTGCCGGGCGATCCGCAGATTCCGATCATCTACCAGGTCGAGCGGCTGCGCGACGGCAAGAGCTATTCGACGCGCCGCGTCACCGCGATCCAGCACGGCAACGCGATCTTCTCCATCATGGTCTCGTTTCACGCCGAGGAGGAGGGCGCCTTCGACCATCAGGAGAAGATGCCCGACGTGCCGCCGCCGGAAAAACTCACGGCGGAGGAGGTGGCGAAGCAGCCGATGTTCCGCGAGATGCCCGAGTTCATCCGCCGCTATTATGAATCCGACCGGCCGATCGAGCTGCGCCCGGTCGAGCTCGGCCGCTATTTCGGTCAGAAGATCGACGACGGCCGCATTCACGTCTGGATCAAGACCGCAGCCACGCTGCCGGACGATCCGGCGCTGCACATGTGCGCGCTGGCCTATGCGTCGGACTTCTCGCTGCTGGATGCGGTGATGGCGCGCTACGGCCGCACCCTGTTCGACAAGCGCATGATGCCGGCGAGCCTCGACCACGCGATGTGGTTTCACCGCCCGTTCCGCGCCGACGAATGGCTGCTCTACGTGCAGGATTCACCGAGCGCGCAGGGCGGCCGCGGATTGACCCGCGGCCTGATCTTCAAGCCAGACGGCACGCTGGTGGCCTCCGTCGCGCAGGAAGGCTCCGTGCGCGAGCGGAAGAGCTGATCGCCTAATACATGATGAAATTAGGTTCGTTCGATTGTCCGCGGTTCACCTCTCCCCAGCGGGGAGAGGTGAACCGAATGCCGCGCCCGCATCGATTAACCAATATTCATCCCGCTCAGAGCGAGCCGCGCGGGGCGAGCTCGGTTTGCGACGCGAACCAGTTCATGATCCAGCGATACACCCACGGGATCGGGATGATGAGGCTGAATAGGATTGCGGCGACGATTCCGCGCCAGAGAATCCCAAGGCCGCTGCCCTGGAAGACGATCTCGCGCCGGGTGCCCTCGATGTTGCGGTAGAACCAGCGAAGCTGTGCCGCGGCGACCCAGGCCCAACCGATGATGGTGATGATGGAAATCGCGAACAGCAGATTCCAGCCAATATAGGCCCAGACCGAGCCGGTGAAGCTGAGGCCGAGCGGCTGCCCGTTGGAGGCCAGGTTTGCAACCATCCATTTGATCAGGAGCCAGTAGAGAACGATCTGGGCGATCAACAGCAGGTTGCCGAGCAACTGGCTGCCGGTGAAGCCGACGACAATCATCAGAACGATGAAGCCGAAAAACCAGGGTACCAGCGCCATAGCGTTGCCGGTGAAGCTGAGGTTGGGCCGTCCCGGAACCTTGACGCAGGACACGATCCATTTCGTGTACCAGACAAACACCCACGGCGCCGGGATGATGAAGGCTATGCCGATCATCATCACGATGCTGCGCCAGGTGAATTCGAGGATGCCGAAGTTGATCGACAGCGAACCGCCGCCGCCATAGCCACCCGCGCCCATCGTCGGCGGACCGCCAGCCGGGACCATCGGCGGACCGCCGCCGATCAGGCCGGGGATTTCGGCGGCTTTCTGCCAGCCCGCCATGCCTTCGGACCACACCAGCGTATCCGGGCGCACGATACCTTGGGCGACGAGGTCGCGGAATTGCCCGTCCGGATAGGGCCCCTGCTGCTTGCCCTCGGATGCGTAGAACCAACTCGCCATGAACGCCCCCAAAATACTTATGTACCGCTCGGCGGGCGCGGGTTCACCGCATCCATGCCAAAAACGCATTGTGGAGGATGAACGGCTGCCCTGTACAGAGGCGGCCAGCGATAAGGCCCAAGCGTTTTTCTGCTTCAATCTGCAAGTTTCTTATGCCATTTGCCCAGAAAGATGCCAGATTGACGCAGCGCCGGGGACATCCGGCGCGGCGCATCCCAAGAATAGGCCTGACCATGAAGCTCGTCGTCGCGATCATCAAACCCTTCAAGCTGGATGAGGTCCGTCAGGCGCTGACGGCGATCGGCGTCCACGGCATGACCGTGACCGAAGTGAAGGGCTATGGCCGCCAGAAGGGCCACACCGAGATCTATCGCGGCGCCGAATACGTCGTGAACTTTCTCCCCAAGCTGCGGATCGAGATCGCGGTCGCCTCCGATGTGGCCGAGAAGGCCGTCAGCGTCATCACCGCGACCGCGCGCACCGGGCAGATCGGCGACGGCAAGATCTTCGTCACGCCGATCGACCACGCACTGCGCATCCGCACCGGCGAAACCGACAGCGACGCGCTCTAGATTTAGTTTTGACGCGTTTTCTTTACGCGAACCGGTATCACTTCGCTCGAAAACGCTCTGATACACCTTCTTCGATCGCACCGCGTACCGACGCCGCAGCGTGCGACGCAATCAATAGGCTGGGGGAAATGACATGGCGGGATTGTTGCGCCGCGCGGCCGCTATGGCTGCGCCGATCGGACTTGCGTTCATCTTTGCATCGCCGGCGCAGGCCGCGGGCTCCGAGATCAACACCGCCGACACCGCCTGGATGATCGTCGCCACCGCGCTGGTGCTGATGATGACGATCCCGGGGCTGGCGCTGTTCTATTCCGGCATGGTGCGCAAGAAGAACGTGCTCGCGACCATGGCACAGAGCCTTGCCGCAGTGACGATGATCTCCATTCTCTGGGTCGCGTTCGGCTATTCGCTGTGCTTCGTCGGCGATGGCCCCTGGATCGGCACGCTCGACCGCTGGTTCCTCGCCGGCATGACCATGGACAGCGTCAACCCGGCCGCAAAGACGATCCCGGAATCGCTGTTCATGCTGTACCAGATGACTTTCGCCATCATCACGGTGGCGCTGGTCGCGGGCTCCGTCGCCGATCGCATGCGGTTCTCCGCCTATCTCGTGTTCTCGGTCGCCTGGTTCATCTTCGTCTACATTCCGCTGGCGCATTGGGTGTGGGGCGGCGGCTTCCTCGCCAGCATGGGCGTGCTGGATTTCGCCGGCGGCCTCGTGGTGCATCTGTCGGCCGGCACCGGCGGCCTTGTCGCCGCCAAGGTGATGGGACGCCGCCATGGCTACGGCACCGAAAATCTCTCGCCGTTCGATCTTTCGCTCGCGGTGATGGGCACTGGCTTGTTGTGGGTCGGCTGGTTCGGCTTCAACGGCGGCTCGGCGGGCGCGGCCAATTCGCGCGCGGTGATGGCGATCATCGCGACCCATCTTGCTGCCTGCTCCGGCGCGCTGACCTGGGGCGCGATCGAATGGTCGACGCGGCGCAAGCCGTCCGTGCTCGGCATGATCTCCGGCGCGGTGGCCGGGCTCGGCACCATCACGCCGGCCTCAGGCTTCGTGGCACCGTGGCACGGCATCGTCATCGGCATGATCGCGGGCCTCGTCTGCTACTGGGCCTGCACCTGGCTGAAGCACCGCTTCGACTATGACGATTCGCTCGACGTGTTCGGGGTTCACGGCATCGGCGGACTGACCGGCACGCTGCTCGCCGGTGTGTTCGCAACCAGCGCCATCGGCGGCACTGCCGGCCTGATCGAGGGCCACCCGCAGCAGTTGCTGCTCCAGCTCTACGGAGTCGCCGTCACCTTCGTCTGGTCGGCAGGGGTGAGTTTCGTCCTACTCAAGCTGGTCGGTCTGTTCGTGCCGCTGCGCGTATCCCGTGAGCACGAACTGGAGGGGCTGGATATTTCGCAGCACGGAGAGGCGTTGCAGTAGCGCAGCGGCTTGCTCGAAGCGCTGGACGGCCGCAGGTCGCTTCGGGCTTGCACAACACATAAGTATATGCTTATGTCTCGTTATGATCGAAGCCGACATCTTCAAGGCGCTAGCCGACCCGACGCGCCGAAAGGTCTTTGAAAAGCTCGCTGGCGGAAGCCTGAATGCCAGCGCTTTGCGCGACGGGTTGGAGATCAGCCAACCGGCGATGTCGCAGCATCTCGCGGTGCTACGTGCAGCGGGTCTGGTGCGCGAAGAGCGGCAGGGCCGCTTTGTGAATTATGAGGTCGACCCGGACGGGATCGCCACCATCGGGACGTGGCTTGCGCGCTACCGCGCCTATTGGCCGAAGCGCATGGAGGCGCTCGCCGGTCTCTTGAAGGAGATGGATCAATGAGCGATGCAATGAAGCCTGATCACTCCGCCCCAGCCTTGGTGCTCCAATATGACCTCGATGCACCGCCGGCGACGGTCTGGCGCGCCGTGACCGTTCCGGCCCTGCGCGAGCGCTGGTTGCCGGGCTCCGACCTTGCAGGCGCCGAACCTGAATCATCGATCGCGGGCGAAGAGGTGCGCTACCGTCTCCGCGAGCCCGAACCGCCGTTTCGTGAAAGCCACGTCACCTTCCGGATCGAGCCGAACGGAGTTGGCGGCACCCGCGTTCGCATCATCCAGCAAGCATGCGACGATCGAGCAAAGCTGCCGCAGGCGGCCAACACCAATTGCTCCCTGATGCGCGCGGCCTAACGGCGAGCAGACTTCATCACCCGCAGAAATGGAGGTCGCCGATGCGCGACATGCTGCAACTCGTCCCTATGGTCGTCGAACAGTCCACCCGCGGCGAGCGATCCTTCGACATCTATTCGCGGCTCCTGCGCGAGCGCATCATCTTCCTGAACGGCGAGGTCAATGATGCGATGTCCGGACTGGTCTGCGCGCAGCTCCTGTTCCTGGAGGCGGAGAATCCGAACAAGCCGATCAATCTCTACATCAATTCCTATGGCGGCGTGATCACCAGTGGGCTCGCGATGTACGACACCATGCAATTCATCAAGGCGCCGGTCCATACGCTGTGTATGGGCACCGCGCGCTCCATGGGCTCGTTCCTGCTGATGGCCGGCGCGCCCGGTCACCGCGCTGCCCTGCCCAATGCGAGCCTCCACGTGCATCAACCGCTCGGCGGCTTCCAAGGCCAGGCGTCCGACATCCTGATCCATGCAACCGAAATGCAGGAAACCAAGCGGCGCATCATCCGTCTCTACGCAAGGCATTGCGGGCGCCCCGAGCAGGAGGTGGAACGAACTCTGGACCGCGATCACTTCATGACCGCGAACCAAGCGGTCGAATGGGGGCTGATCGACAGGGTTCTTGCGGAACGCGAGGTCGCCTGACGGTCCGAAGCCGGTCGGCCCGGTCGTGCCCTTGCGCGTATCTCGTGAGCACGAGTTGGAGGGGCTGGATATTTCGCAGCACGGTGAAGCCCTGCAGCAGGCGACTGCTCTACCAAAATACCTTCGCACTGCCCGGCGCATGAGCAACATTGTGTCGGCAGCCTGTCTTGCTCGTATTTTGAGCAGGCTTGATCACGTTTTAAGCGCGACGTAATAGCGCACTGCAGCGAACCACGCGCCAAACGCGAAAACACCCGTTTTCATAGTCCGTTAGGCAAGACGCTCGATCTGGCACGGCATTTGATTCTAGGGGTCCTGGCTGTGCCCGCGTAGTGAACTTTCTCCCTCGTGGCGAACCAGTCGAGAAACGCCCGGCCACGTCCGGACCGGGCCCAAGCGGGGATAGGACCCATGAAAATTGTTATGGCGATTATCAAGCCATTCAAGCTGGAAGAAGTCCGTGACGCCCTGACCGCCATCGGCGTTCACGGGCTTACGGTGACGGAAGTCAAGGGATATGGCCGTCAGAAGGGCCATACGGAAATCTATCGCGGCGCCGAATATGCCGTGAGCTTCCTGCCCAAGATCAAGATCGAGGTCGCTGTCGCTTCCGACCAGGTCGACAAGACCATCGAGGCCATCACGTCGGCTGCGAAAACCGGACAGATCGGCGACGGCAAGATCTTCGTCATCAACCTCGACCATGCGGTTCGCATCCGCACCGGCGAGGCCGACGCCGCGGCGCTTTGATTTCGCGCTCAATCAAAAATTCAATCAGGAGTAAATGAAATGACGTTTAAGCGTCCCTATGGCGCGGGATTGGCGGCTCTCGCAGTCGGCCTGTTCGCTGCGACCGCAGCCTATGCCGAGCCAACGGTCAACAAGGGAGACAACGCCTGGATGCTGACATCGACAGTGCTCGTGCTGTTGATGACGATCCCGGGTCTTGCGCTGTTCTACGGCGGCCTCGTCCGCTCCAAGAACATGCTCTCGGTCCTGATGCAGGTGTTCTACACTGTCTGCGTCGTCACCGTGATCTGGGCCGTATACGGCTACAGCCTCGCCTTCACCGGCGGCTCCGACTTCATCGGTGGCTTCTCCAAGGCCTTCATGATGGGCGTCACCACCGACTCGAAGGCAGCGACGTTCAGCGTCGACGCCAACATCTCGGAGCTCATCTATATCTGCTTCCAGATGACCTTCGCGGCGATCACGCCCGCGCTCATCGTCGGTGCCTTTGCCGAGCGCATGAAGTTCGCGGCCATCGCGCTGTTCATTCCGCTCTGGGTCACCCTGATCTACTTCCCGATCGCACACATGGTCTGGTACTGGCCCGGCCCGGATGCGATTCAGGATGCGGCCAAGGCGCTTGCTGCAGCGGCTGATGGCGCGGCGAAGACCGCGGCGCAGGCCAAGCTCGACGAGATCAACGCCGACGCCGGCTGGATCTTCAAGAAGGGCGCGATCGACTTTGCGGGCGGCACCGTGGTGCACATCAACGCCGGCATTGCAGGTCTGGTCGGCGCTTTGCTGATCGGCAAGCGCGTCGGCTACGGCAAGGAGCTGATGGCCCCGCACTCGCTGACGATGTCGATGATCGGCGCCTCGCTGCTCTGGGTCGGCTGGTTCGGCTTCAATGCCGGCTCCAACTTAGAGGCCAACGGCGGCGCAGCCCTCGCCATGACCAACTCCTTCGTCGCCACCGCAGCCGCCGCGCTGTCGTGGATGTTCGCGGAGTGGATCGTGAAGGGTCATCCCTCCGTGCTCGGCATCATCTCCGGCGCTGTCGCGGGCCTCGTGGCGGTCACACCTGCGGCTGGCTTCGCCGGCGTGATGGGTGCGATCGTGCTCGGCCTCGTCGTCGGCGTCGTCTGCCTGTTCTTCTGCACCGTCGTGAAGAACGCGCTCGGCTACGATGATTCCCTCGATGTGTTCGGCGTGCACTGTGTCGGCGGCATCATCGGCGCCCTCGGCACCGGCATCCTGGTCAACCCGGCCCTCGGCGGCGCCGGCATCATCGACTACACCGCGATCCCGCCGAAGGTTGCCGATTACGACTTCGCGGCGCAGATGATCTCCCAGCTCTGGGGCGTCTGCACCACGCTGGTGTGGTCGGGCATCGGTTCGGCGATCCTCTACAAGGTCGTCGATGTGATCGTTGGCCTGCGCGCCAATGTCGAGACCGAGCGTGAAGGCCTCGACATCACCGAGCACACCGAGCGCGCCTACAACATGTAAGTGTTCTCCCCGGGCGCGATCCTCTCGGGGATCGCGTCCAGAACTACGGTTTGGGCACATACCCGGCAATGCCCCGACCGTTGAGGGGCTCCAGCGCAAGTTGGAGCCCCTTTCTTTTTGATCACGCGGGCCAAAGAAAAAGATTGCCATTCGGCATCGCCAGCGCAGAAATATCGACCACAACGAATAACAATCGGGAGGTCGTCATGCGTTTGGAAGGCGGATGCTATTGCGGCGAAGTGCGTTACATGGCCGAGGGCGACCCGATGATGCAGGCGCAGTGTCATTGCCGCGAGTGCCAGTACATCTCGGGCGGCGCCCCCAACACTTTTATCGCGATGCCGGCGGCGGGCTTCAGCTACATCACCGGGCAGCCCAAGCAGTTCACGCGCAAGGATCTCGAACGAGCCGTCACGCGCGAATTCTGCGCCGAGTGCGGCACGCATCTGGTGACCAAGGTTCCCGGTCTTCCCGCCGCGATCCTGAAAGTGGGCACGCTGGACGAGCCGACGCAATTCCACCCACAGATGGCGATCTACACCTGCGACAAGCAGGAATTCCACGCGATTCCCGCGGGCATGCCGACATTCGAGAAGCTGCCGGCGCACTAGGCCGCCATGACTGTGCGCTCCCTCCCCCGCCTGCGGGGGAGGGCAGGGGAGAGGGTGTCTCGACGACGAAGACTCGCCCAGAGGAGAGAACCCGCACCCGCGCCTTCGGCGCGACCTCTCCCGTAAACGAGAGAGGTGGAAGAAGCAGTCCCGCCCGGTAGCCTTGCATCGTTGTTATCAGGCCCGACTATTCCTGCCTGGACGGGTGCGCCCACCGATGGTTAATCGCGTCTTAACCTCGCCCTATCTATGGTGAAATGAACCACTTCCCGCCGGCGCAATCCATGCGACGGCAGTTCCAAGAGTGCTGGCGCCCAACGAATGGCTATGACCGCTTCATCCCGTGCGCCGCAGGGCGGTGGAAGCTCCGACAGCGAACGCTCGCCCTTCGCCCGGCTGAACGAGCTGCTGGCACCCCAACAGCCAGGCAAGCCCTTGATTACGCTTGCAGTCGGCGAGCCCCAGCATCCTGTGCCTGACTTCGTCGGCCCTGTGCTGGCCAAGCACATCGCCGAATTCGGCCGTTACCCGGCGAATAAGGGCACCGACCCGTTCCGCAAAGCAGCGGGCGCCTGGCTGTCATCGCGCTTCAAGCTGCCGCGACCGCTCGATCCCGAGAGCGAGGTTCTCGTTCTCAATGGCAGCCGCGAGGGACTGTTCTTTGCCGCGATCACGGCGGCGCGCTATGTCGGGCCGCGTCCCGGCAAGCCCGCGATCCTGATGCCGAATCCGTTCTATCCGGTCTATGGCGCCGGGGCCCGCGCAGCCGCTTGCGAGCCGGTCTATCTGCCGACCACGGTCGAGAACGGTTTCCTGCCCGATCTCGATGCCATCGACGAGGCGACGCTGGCGCGCACGGTGGCGTTCTATCTGGCCTCGCCCGCCAACCCGCAGGGCTCGGTCGCCTCGCGCGACTATTTTCTTCGCCTCAAGCAGCTCGCCGATCGCTACGGCTTCGTGATCCTGAGCGACGAGTGCTATTCGGAGATCTACACCCGCGAAGCACCGGGCAGCGCGCTGGAATGCGCCGGCCCCGACTTCACCCGCGTGGTTGCGTTCCAGTCGCTCTCGAAGCGCTCGAACCTGCCGGGCATGCGCGTCGGCTTCGCCGCCGGGGACAAGAAATTCATCAGCATGTTTCTCGAACTGCGCAACGTCGCGGCGCCGCAGGTGCCGGTGCCGCTCCAGCATGTCGCGACCGTCGCCTACGGCGACGAGGCGCATGTCGAGGAGAACCGCAGGCTCTACCGGATCAAGTTCGATCTCGCCGACCAGATCATTGGCAATCGTTACGGCTATCGCCGGCCCGATGGCGGCTTCTGCGTCTGGCTCAATACGTCCGAGCTCGGAGACGACGTGTCTGTGTGTCTGAAACTCTTCACGGAAGCAGGCGTGCGCGTGGTGCCCGGCAGCTATCTGGCGCGGCTCCAGCCCGACGGTTTCAATCCCGGTGCCGGCTACATTCGCCTCGCCCTGGTGCAGGATGGTGAGACCACGGCGGCAGCGCTGCACCGCCTGGTCGAGACTCTGGGTTAGGCGGGGCCCATGAGCATGTCGACAATCGAACGTGTCATTCCTCTGGTCGGCCATCTGCCGCCTTCGATCCGCGAGGCGCTGACGAAGCGCGTGCGCGAGCTCGCCGGTCTCGGGCTGATCGCGTTCTCGGGCGTGGCTTCGGCCGCACTGATGACCTGGTCGGTGCAGGATCCCAGTCTCAGCCACGCGACCTCGCGGCCGATCCGCAACATTCTCGGCTATGCCGGCGCGATCGGCGCCGACCTTGCGATGCAGATCCTCGGGCTCGGCGCGATCATGCTGATCCTGACCGTCGCGGTCTGGGGCTGGCGCATGCTGACCCATCGCCCGTTCGACCGCGAGGCGCTGCGGCTTGGCTGCTGGATTCTCTGCACGGTGATCTCAGCAGGATTTGCGAGCTGCTGGCCGCATGGCGGCGCCTGGCCGCTGCCGACCGGAATTGGCGGCGTGGTCGGCGACGCGTTGGTGCGCGCGCCCGCGGTGATTTTCGGACCGGCCGGCACGATCTATCGCATCGTACTCGGATTGATTCT
Organism: Bradyrhizobium sp. 142; assembly: GCF_023074015.1. Classification (NCBI taxonomy): domain Bacteria; kingdom Pseudomonadati; phylum Pseudomonadota; class Alphaproteobacteria; order Hyphomicrobiales; family Nitrobacteraceae; genus Bradyrhizobium; species Bradyrhizobium sp. 142. The sequence continues at coordinate 3,932 of NZ_JADPKQ010000299.1, read as the reverse complement.
GTTCGTCGCGATGTCCGCGACCTTCCTGATCGCCTGCGGTTTTGGCGCGCGCGAGCACGACAACGAGCTTTCGGAGATCGAGGATGACGATACGCCGCTCGTCGAAGACGAAGGCAGCGATCGCGGCTCGGTGTCGCTGGGTTGGCTGTTCCATGCACTGATGAGCACGAAGGCGCGGCTGATCTGGCTGCTCGGCACCGCTTATCGCTCGCTGGTCTCGAGCACGCCGAAGCCCCGCGCGATTGCCTTCGATCGCCAGGAGCCGAATCTCGGCGGCGGCCGTGCCGCCCCGCCGATCTCGCCGCGGTCCGAGGATGAGGATTACGAGGACGCGCAGGACGGGGAAGACGACGAGGAGGAAGAGGAAGCGCCGGCCGCGCGCGCGCCGCGCAAGAAGAGCGCGCCGAAGGCTGCGCCCAAGAAATCCTCCGACAAGTTCGAGCTTCCGTCCGTGTCCGTGCTGGCCGCACCCAAGGCCGGCGATCGCCAGCCGCTCAGCAAGGCCGAGCTGGAAGCCAATTCGCGCGCGCTCGAAGGCGTGCTGCAGGACTTTGGTGTGCGCGGCGAGATCGTGAAGTCCAATCCCGGTCCGGTGGTCACGCTGTACGAACTGGAGCCGGCGCCCGGTATCAAGTCGTCGCGCGTGATTGGACTTGCCGACGACATCGCCCGTTCGATGAGCGCGCTCTCGGCGCGCGTCGCCGTCGTGCCCGGCCGCAACGCCATCGGCATCGAGCTGCCGAACGCGCATCGCGAGAAGGTCTATCTGCGCGAGCTGCTGGTCGCCAAGGAGACGACAGAGACGGTTGCAAAGCTGCCGCTCTGCCTCGGCAAGACCATCGGCGGCGATCCCGTCATCATCGATCTTGCGCGCACGCCTCACATGCTGATCGCCGGCACCACCGGCTCGGGCAAGTCGGTCGCCATCAACACCATGATCCTCAGCCTGGTCTACCGGCTGCGCCCGGACCAGTGCCGGCTGATCATGGTCGATCCCAAGATGCTCGAACTCTCTGTCTATGACGGCATTCCCCATCTACTGACGCCGGTCGTGACCGATCCGAAGAAGGCGGTGGTCGCGCTGAAATGGGCCGTGCGCGAGATGGAAGAGCGCTACAAGAACATGGCCAAGCTCGGCGTGCGCAACATCGACGGTTACAATGCGCGCCTGCTCGAAGTGAAGGCAAAGGGAGAGGAGCCGACGCGCACGGTGCATACCGGCTTCGACAAGGAGACCGGCAAGGCGATCTACGAGGAAGAGAAGCTTTCGCTGGAGCCGCTGCCCTACATCGTCATCATCGTCGACGAAATGGCCGACCTGATGATGGTCGCCGGCAAGGATATCGAAGGTGCTGTGCAGCGCCTCGCACAGATGGCGCGCGCCGCGGGCCTGCACGTGATCCTCGCCACGCAGCGTCCATCGGTCGATGTCATCACCGGCACGATCAAGGCGAACTTCCCGACCCGCATCGCCTTCCAGGTCACCTCAAAGATCGACAGCCGCACCATTCTGGGTGAAATGGGCGCCGAGCAACTGCTCGGTCAGGGCGACATGCTCTACATGGCCGGCGGCGGCCGCATCAGCCGCGTGCACGGACCTTTTGCATCGGACGAGGAAGTCGAGAAGGTGGTGCGCCACCTCAAGACGCAGGGACAGCCCGAATATCTCGAAGCGGTCACCGCCGAGGAGCCCACCGAGGACGAGGACGGCGCAGTGTTCGACGCCACCGGCATGGGTGCGGACGGCGGCGGCGACCTGTTTTCGCAAGCCGTGGCAATCGTCAAGCGCGACCGCAAGGCTTCGACCAGCTACATCCAGCGCCGCCTGCAAATCGGCTACAACCGCGCCGCCTCGCTGATGGAGCGCATGGAACTGGAAGGCATTGTCGGACCCGCCAATCACGCCGGCAAGCGCGAGATCCTGGTCGAGGAAGAAGACAGCCATATGTGAGGCGGCCCCCCTCAAAATGCATTCTCACGCAAAAACGATATCTGCTTTTGCCTGAAATCACGCTAAAACGACGCCCAGCCACACAGGACGACGCGTTGATCAGACATCCGGACATTCGATTCGCTGCCTCCATCGCTGCGCGAAGCGCGCGCGTGGCGGGCGTGCTTCTCGTCACCGCCGCGATGGTGACCGCCGCGTCTTTTGCACAGAACGTACCCGTGCCAAAGCCGGCGCCAAAGGCCCGTGACGGTGTTCCGCCTTCGGGTGGGCCGTCGATCACCGGCGCGACCCAAGCGCCACCGAATCCGGTGATTCCGGATCCGCGCCGCAACGTGCCGAGCAGCATCTTCCAGACCTTCGATGCCAACCAGAAGGCGCAGGCGGCCAAAGTCAGCGCCTATCTGTCGTCGCTCTCGACGCTGGTCGGGAATTTCGTCCAGGTCGGCCCCGACGGCAGCAAGACGCAAGGCGACTTCTACATCCAGAAGCCGGGCAAGGTGCGCTTCGAATATGATCCGCCGAGCCCGATCGACATCGTCGCCGACGGATCGTCGCTCGTGGTCCGCGACCGCAAGCTGGCGACGCAAGACGTCTATCCGCTGTCGCAGACGCCGCTGCGCTTCCTGCTGTCGGACCGGATAGACCTGATGAAGGACACCAACGTCGTCAACGTCACCGCGGACGACGTCTTCGTCAGCGTCACCATCGAGGAGAAGCAGGCGCTGGTCGGCACCAGCCGCCTGATGCTGATGTTCGGCGCCAAGGACGGCCAACTCAAGCAATGGACCGTCACCGACCCGCAGGGCTATGACACCACGATTGCGGTCTACAATCTCGATGCGGGCAAGAAGCTCGATCCCGGCATGTTCAAGATCGACTTCACCAATTACGGCCCGTCACCGGGTTAGGCCGAGACGCCGTAGGGCGGGCAAAGCAGCAGCGTGCCCACCATTCGCATCCTGAGCTCGAAAAGACGTGGGCACGGTGCTTTGCGCCTTTGCCCACCCTACGAGAGCTTGCTAAGACGCAATTCTCATGCGTTTTTCCCTGACAACCTGGAACATCAACTCGGTGCGGCTGCGCATCGAGCTCGTCGCGAAATTTCTCAAGAGCGCGCGGCCCGACGTGCTGTGCCTTCAGGAAACCAAGTGCATCGACGATGCCTTTCCGCTGAAGCGCTTCAAGCGGCTCGGCTATGAGCATGTCGCGCTGAACGGGCAGAAGGGTTATCACGGCGTCGCCATCGTCTCGAAGATTCCGTTCGAATCGAAGGACATCCGCACCTTCTGCGACAAGGTCGATTCGCGCCACGTTTCGGTGTCGTTCGGCGAAAAGGCCAATATCCCAAAGCCGCTGGTGCTGCATAATTTCTACGTCCCCGCCGGCGGCGACGTTCCTGACCCCGCGCTGAACGAGAAGTTCGACCACAAGCTTCGCTTCCTCGACGAGATGAAGGCCTGCGAGCCGCTGCATCCGCGCGAAGACGACCGCCACATCCTGGTCGGCGATCTCAACGTCGCCCCGCACGAGAACGACGTGTGGTCGCACAAGCAGCTGCTGAATGTGGTGTCGCACACCCCGATCGAAACCGAGAAGCTGCAGGCGGCGCTGAAGGCCGGCGAATGGATCGACGTCGCGCGCGAGCGCATTCCGATGTCGGAAAAGATCTACACGTGGTGGAGCTATCGCTCCGCCGACTGGACCGTCGGCGACCGCGGCCGCAGGCTCGACCACATCTGGGTCTCGCGCGCGCTGAAAGACGCGGTCAGCGATTTCAGGATTCTGCGCGACGCGCGGAGCTGGGAGCGGCCGTCGGACCACGTGCCGGTGACGGTTACGCTGGAGGTGTGACGGCGGCGCCCGTAGCCCGGATTGCGCTACTGAGACTGGGCAAGAATCTGGCCGTTAGCTCGAAGCAGTGTACGATTCGGCATGGCGAATCGCATGTTCAAGACCGGGGTTAGCCGGGATCAGGTGAGCC
>NZ_JADPKQ010000153.1:0-1008 GCF_023074015.1 Bradyrhizobium sp. 142 | reverse complement strand
CGTCGCGGAGCTCGCGCGGATTGTCCGACAGATCCGCGCCCGCTGGCCGCTCACGCGCATCGTGCTGCGGGCGGACTCGGGCTTTGCGCGCGAGGCGCTGATGGTGTGGTGCGAGGAGAACCGCGTCGACTATCTGTTCGGGCTCGCCCGCAACACACGCCTGGTCGCCATGATTGCAGACGAGCTTGCCACGGCCCGCGCTGCGGCCGAGAAGACCGGCCGCCCGGCGCGCCGCTTCAAGGACTTCCAGTGGAGCACGCTCGACACCTGGAGCCGAAGGCGCCGCGTCGTCGCCAAGGCGGAGTGGACAACAGGCGAGGCCAATCCGCGCTTCGTCGTCACCTCGCTCAAGCGGGCCGAGGCCGGCGTGCGGCAGCTCTATGAGGACATCTACTGCGCCCGCGGCGACATGGAGAACCGTATCAAGGAGTGCCAGTTCGATCTCTACGCCGACCGGACCTCCGCGGCGACCATGCGCGCCAACCAGCTGCGGCTGTGGTTCGCCTCGATGGCCTATGTGCTGATCTGTGCCTTGCGCCGCATCGGCCTTGCCGAAACCGCCTTTGCGGACGCCACCTGCGGCACCATCCGTCTCAAGCTCCTGAAGATCGGCGCACTGGTGCGCATCAGCGTCCGCCGCATCAGGATCGCCATGGCCTCGGCCTGCCCAGCCGCCCAGCCGTGGGGACACGCGGCTCGTCGCCTGGCCGAAGCCGCCAAGGCTCGCGCCTCGCCGGCCTGACACGCGAAGCTGCGACGCGCCCAATCGGCGGCATCCACCAATGGCCCACCGGAGACACTCAAAACCAAATCCCCAGCCGCGCCTTCAGCGCCACGGCTCCTCGTCGCCTTCGCCAGATCCTCCTATCACCGTCCCAGAGCAATTGGTCGTGTGAGAAATACGGGCTAGTGGCGCTGTGGGAGGCCTCGGATCGGATCTGCGGCAAGCGGCTCCGGGTAATGATTCCGACGTTGCTGCCTTCGCTGGAGCGGCATGGCCGGCTCAAG
>NZ_JADPKQ010000330.1:0-1023 GCF_023074015.1 Bradyrhizobium sp. 142 | reverse complement strand
CTAGAGCAGGTCGAACCATGGCCGGCGGCGCTACGGCGCCGGCGGCTCCTTACTGTCTCGCTTCGCGCGCCCGCGACGCGGCGGGCTCAGGCCCTCCAGGGGACTCTCGATCTTGGCAATCAGCCCGATCGCCACGCGACTGTAGCGGGCTGTCGTCTCGAGCTTGGAATGTCCGAGCAACGCTTGAATCAAGCGAATGTCTCTGCCGCGCTCGAGCAGATGTGTCGCGAAGCTGTGGCGCAGCGAATGCAGCGAGACCGTCTTGCGCAGCCCCGCGGCTTTGGCGGCCTCCTTGAACAGCCGGCCGAACTGACGCGTGGTCAGAGGCTGATGTTGACTGCGGCCTGGAAACAGCCAGCGTTGTTCTGGCGCGACGGCGGCATCATCCGCGGTCGGTCGCTCCCTCCACCATTGCCGCAATAGCTTCACGACCTCTGCCGGCAGCATCACGTGTCGATCCTTGCGGCCCTTCGACTGCACGATGCGGATGATCATCTGCTCCCTGTCGATGTCACCCGCTCGCAGCCGCACCACTTCGCTGGCCCGCAGCCCGCAACCATAGGCCAGCGTTAGCATCGCTCGTGCCTTCAGGCTCGTTGCCATGGTCAGAACCCGCTTGACCTCCTCGGGGCTCAGCACCGGCGGCAGCCTCTCAGGCTCCTTGATGTGCCAAACCTCGGCCGCCAGATCGTGGCGACGTAGCGTGACGCGGAACAAGAACCGTACCCCGGTCATGATCCGATTGCGGTTGCAGATGCTCGTCCCGCTCTCGATGAGGTGCAGCTGAAATCGGCGGACCTCGTCGGGGGTTGCCGTATCGGGCGAGCGTTTGAGCCAGGCGGCGAACCGCTTGCAACTGTAAATGTGGCCACGCTGAGTGTGCGGGTTGAGCTTGCGCGCCGCCATGTCTTCGATCATACGCTGACGCAGCGGACTGACTGTGTTGGTATCGCTCATGGAGAGTTCCTTCCTGAGTGAGGGTTGCAAACACCTCGATTCTCAGGGCGGGGCTCTCCAGTGCTA
>NZ_JADPKQ010000053.1:0-1028 GCF_023074015.1 Bradyrhizobium sp. 142 | reverse complement strand
GCCGCCCATGCCCTTGAGGCTGTAGACCTTGCTGCGAGCGTCCTCGACGGTAAAAGTCTCTGGATTGTAGACGCCGAGCCAGCCGGTGCGTTGCTTGCCAGTTTGCCGATCGGTGAACTTAAAAGAGAAGGTGGCGACGCCTGCGGCCGTGATGCTGACGTAGAGACCCGGGCATTTCCGGTCGTAGAGTTTTAGCCGCTTAGCAACACGCTTCTCGCACATGCGGTCAGTCAGGACGACGCTGCCATTGCGCGCGCGCTTGCCAGCGGGTTCGGTGGTGATGGTAGTATCCATTTCGGTTTCAGCTCCTAAGGGTTGGGACCAAAGGGCTCGGCTTCGGGGCTTTCAGCTTGTCGTGCGGACGCTGAAAGGCTTAGGGCCGGGCCCTAGATTTGGCGAGGCCCGCTGAAACGCCCCGGATCAGGCTAATCGAAAAGTGCTTGTTTTAAAGGGTTTTGTTGGTTTCAGCCGGTTTCACCCGGTGCCAAAATATAGACGTGTGGTCCTGGCCGTCGTTGCTACGGTCAAGCTCTTGCGGAGGCGGCATTTGCGTCAACCGGCGCGGTGTCGGCGACTTTCGCTGGGGTGAGGGAAGCCAGAAGGAATTCGGCTCCCGGGAGAGCACGGCATAAGCCGTCCAACCACTGCGCAGGGAAGGCCGAGCGTTTAGGCTTCACCTGTATGCCGCTGTGCAGTCCTTTTGCGCTACATGCGCACAGCGGACCGTGGGTGCCAGGCCGGCACCCGGCCTTCCCTGCGCCCTCTTTCTTGGAGGTGCGAAGGAGACAGCATAAGTCGGGCGGAATGCGCCGCGAGGATGCGAAGGCGTGTCTTCGGTGTGAAATGCGAGTGGGAGAATGGCGACGATGCACCTTGCTCCGTCATTGTGAGCGCAGCGAAGCAATCCAGTCTGTCTCTGCGGAGGGATTCTGGATTGCTTGTGCGCCAGGCAAGCTGGCGCGGTCCAACCGGTGGAAGTCCGGTCCGGGTAAGCCGTAGCGGGCGCCCGGTAGTGAGTGTTGCGGTGT
>NZ_JADPKQ010000030.1:0-54061 GCF_023074015.1 Bradyrhizobium sp. 142 | reverse complement strand
GAGCAGATCCTGGCATGGCTGGCACCGTCATGTGTCCTTGGTGATGCTCGCCTTCGCCATGATGGCCGCGATCCAACATCGCGCTAATCCGCCACCGCCAAAAAAACGAAACCTCGCCCCCCGGCAAAAGCCAAAGCATAACCACGCCGCCACTGATCCGTTGGTCAATCCAGGAAATCCGCCGCATTGCCATCAGACTTGCTCGAAAGCGTATTCAACCCGCACGCATCATCGCATGGTCTTTCTGGCGCAGAGCTCATCAGGCTGCCGCTCAACGCGCTCATGTCAAATCAAAAAGACAACTGTAATGCTAGGCTGTGGCGTGCGTCAAAGGTTGCGCGAGATCAGTTCGCGCATGATCTCTGACGTGCCGCCATAGATGCGCAGCACGCGCGCATCCGCAAACAGCCGGCAGATCTCGTACTCGCGCATGAAGCCGTAGCCCCCGAAGAATTGCAGGCACTGGTCGACAAGACGCCCGTGCATCTCGGTGACCCAGAGCTTTGCCGTCGATGCGGCATAGGTGCTGAGCTCACCACGGAGGTGCTGGCTCAGGCACTGGTCGACATAGGCCCAGCCGACCTGGAGGTCCGACTTGAGATCAGCCAACTTGAAGCGCGTGTTCTGATAGGTTCCGATCGCCTGTCCAAACGCCTTGCGCTCAAGCACGTAGGCCTTGGTAATGTCGAACGCCTTTTGTGCCGACGCGATCGAGTGAAGCGCGATCGTCAAGCGCTCCTGCGGCAACTCGCTCATCAGCGCGCCCATCGCGCCACCTTCGGAGCCCAGCAGATTGCTCACGGGAACGCGGACCTGGTCGAAGAAAAGCTCCGAGGTGTCGGAGGAGAGATGGCCGAGCTTGTCGAGGTTGCGGCCGTGCCGAAAACCAGGGCGGTCGGTTTCAACCAGGACCAGGCTCATACCGCGTGAGCCGCCATCCGGATTGGTGCGGGTGATCACGATGACGAGGTCGCACATCTGGCCGTTCGAGATGAAGGTCTTCTGGCCGGATATGACGTAGGCGTCGCCGTCCCGAACCGCCCGCGTGCGAATGCCTTGCAGATCGCTGCCGGTGCCGGGTTCGGTCATTGCGATCGCGCAGACGATCTCGCCCGAGACCATGCGCGGCAGCCACTTTGCCTTCTGCTCCTCGGTACCGTAACTCAGGAGATAGCCGCAGCAGACGTCGTTATGGACGGAGAAGTCGGTTGCCGGACCTGCGAAGCCGGAATAGGCCAGCTCCTCGATGACGACGGCGTTGTGGCGGAAGTCGCCGCCGGTGCCGCCATACTGTTCGGGCACTTGCGGGCAGAGCAGGCCGGCATCACCCGCCGCCGGCCACAGTACGCGATCGATGATCCCGGCCTTTTCCCACTCCTGGAAGTGCGGCGCGATCTTCGCCGCGGCGAAGCGGCGGACGCTTTCGCGGAGGAGTGCGTGTTCTTCGTCGTAGACCGGGCGATTTGGCAACATGTCTGTCTAGCCGTCGGTTGAGCCCTAGAAGGCGACCTTGTCGCCGCCCTTGAGCTGGAGGATCTCGCGTGCTTCGTCCGGACTTGCGATCTCGAGCCCGAGGCCTTCGATGATCTTGCGGACCTGTGTCACCTGCGCCGCGTTGGTTTCAGCGAGGCGTCCCGCGCCGATCCACAGACTGTCCTCCAGACCGACGCGAACGTTGCCGCCCATCGCCGCCGCCATTGCCGCGACCTGCATCTGGGCGCGGCCGGCGCCGAGTACTGACCAGCGGTAGTTGTCGCCGAACAGCCGATCGGCGGTCCGCTTCATGTGCATGACATCGTCCGGATGGGAGCCGATGCCGCCGAGCAACCCGAAGCAGGTCTGGATGAACAGCGGCGCCTTCACCAGGCCCTCCATCCAGAAATAATGCAGGTTATAGAGATGGCTGGTGTCGTAGCATTCGAACTCGTAGCGCGCGCCGGAGCCGTTCAGCGTCTCCAGCGCGTAGCGGATATCCTTGAACGAGTTGTGGAAGACGAGGTCGTGAGAGCCTTCCAGCATCTGCGGCTCCCAGTCATGCTTGAACGATTTGTAGCGTTTCAGCATGGGGAATAGGCCGAAGTTCATCGAGCCCATGTTGAGGCTTGCGACCTCCGGCTTCCAGGTCGCTGCCGGTCGCACGCGCTCTTCGACGGTCATATAAGGTGAACCGCCGGTCGTCAGGTTAACAACGACGTTGGAGCTCTGCTTGATGACGCGCAGGAACGGCTCGAAGGCTTCCGGCGATTGATCCGGCCTGCCGTCGGCGGGATTGCGGGCGTGCAGATGCACGATCGCCGCGCCCGCCGCCGCAGCGCCGAGCGCGGATTCGGCGATCTCGGCTGATGTCACCGGCAAATGCGGTGACATCGAGGGCGTGTGGATCGATCCCGTGACCGCGCAGGAGATGATGACCTTGTGGGGCGCCATGGCGTGATCTCTCAGCTTGCGATCGCTATCGGCGCATGGGCCATCATGTGAATTTGTGGAAGTCCGGGTCGCGCTTCTCGTTGAAGGCCGCAACGCCTTCCTTCGATTCCGCCGTGTCGTAGAACATCTTGACGGCGTGCAGCGCGAAATTGCTGATACCGCGGATGTTGTCGGAATCGGCGTTAAAGGAGCGCTTGGCGAGCGCGATCGCGGTTGGCGATCGCTGCGCGAGCTTGTCGGTCCAGTCCTTCACGGCCGCGTCAAGCTGCGCCATAGGCACGACTTTGTTGACGAGGCCCATCTCGCGCGCCTGCTCGGCCGTATAGCGCTCGTTGAGGAACCAGATCTCGCGGGCCTTCTTGTCGCCGACGTGACGGGCCAGGAAAGCCGTTCCCCAGCCGGCATCGACCGAGCCGACTTTGGGGCCGACTTGACCGAATTGGGCATGATCCGCAGCGATGGTGAGATCGCAAAGTGTCGCGAGCACGTTGCCGCCACCGATCGCAAAGCCGTTGACCCGGGCGATCACTGGTTTCGGCACGTCACGGATCAACCCCTGGATTTCGTCGATCGGCAGCCCAACCACGCCACGGCCGTCATATTGGCCCTCATGCGCGGATTGATCGCCGCCGGTGCAGAACGCCTTCTCGCCAGCACCGGTCAAGACGATGCTCGCGACCTGCCGGTCGTTGGCGGCAAGGTGGAAGGCCTGGATGAGCTCCTCGAGCGTCTGGCCGCGGAAGGCGTTATAGACCTTGGGCCGGTTGATGATGATCCACGCGGCGCGGTCGCGGACTTCATAGATGACGTCGGTGAATTGCTTGGGGTCGGTCATGGCGTTTCCTTGGCGTTTCTTGGCGCGATTTAGATCATGTTCATTCCGCCGGAGACGGAGATGGTTTGCCCGGTGATGAATTTGCCGTCGTCGGAAGCAAGCATCGCGACGATCCCGCCGTAGTCGTCCGGCTCGCCCATCCGCTTCAGCGGAATGCCCCGGACCATGGCGTCCTTCCATTTCACGGCGTGCTCGCCTTCGCCAAGGGCCGACGCCATCATCGGCGTGTTGGTCGGGCCGGGGCAGACGGCGTTGAGAAGGACGTTCTTGCGTGCCAGTTCGCGGGCCAGCGACTTGGTAAAGGAGATCAATCCGCCCTTGCAGGCGGAATAGACGGCCTCGTCGCTGGTGCCGACGCGCGCGGCGTCGGAGGCGATATTGACGATGCGGCCGCCGCCCCGCTCGGCCATCAAGGGCGCAATCGCCTTGTGGGTGTTGAGCGGTCCATAGAGATTGATCCGGATGATCTTGTCCCAAAGCTCCTTGTCGGTCTTCAGGAACGGCATCGGACGGTCCCAGCCGGCATTGTTGACCAGGAGCCAGATCGGACCGAGCTCGGCTTCGACCTTGCCAACCGCCGCCTCGACGGAAGCGGCTTCTCCCACGTCGACCGCGTAGGTCTTGATGACCGCCTGCGGCGCGAGCTTTGCGGTTTCTTCGCCGCCTTGCGGATTGATGTCGAAGATCGCGATCTTGCAGCCTTCTTCAGCGAGCCGCAGCGTCAATCCTCGTCCGATGCCCTGTCCGCCGCCGGTCACGACGGCAACTTTTCCAGATAGGCCCTTCAACGCTGATCTCCCTCGTCGTTTATATTTTTGCCGGCGACCTTCGATGCCATCGAAGGAGATGGGAAGGCCTACGAGGCCGCCCCGTTCTTCTGAATGTCATACCCGCGTTGAGAATACATCTGCCGCGCGATGATCGTCTTCATGATCTCGATCGATCCGCCGGCGATTTTCACCACCCGTGCGTCGGCATAGGCCCTGGCGATCGGATATTCCCACATATAGCCCCATCCGCCGAACAGCTGGAGGCATTCGTCGACCGCTTCGCAGTGCAGCTCGGATGTAAACATCTTGGCCATCGCCGCGTCGACGGGGTCGAGCTTGCCCTCCATAAACAGCGCAATGCACTTGTCGGTGAAGACGCGGGCGACGGTCGCTTTGGTCTTGAGCTCGGCGAGCTTGAACTGGGTGTTCTGGAAGTCGGCGAGTTTCTGGCCGAACGCGCTCCGTTCAGAGGTATATTGCAGCGTCCAGTCGATCACGGTCTCGGTAACGGTTGCCGAGCGAATGGCCTGCGCCAAGCGCTCCTGCGACAGTTTGGTCATCATCTGCGCAAAGCCCCTGCCTTCCGCGCCCAGCATGTTGCTGGCGGGAATGCGGACATTGTCGAAGAATAGCTCGGACGTATCTTGCGCCCTCATGCCGAGCTTTTCCAGATTCCGGCCCCGCTTGAAGCCATCCCGGCTGCTTTCGACGATGAACAAGGTCACGCCCTTGGCGCCAGCCTGGCTGTCGGTCTTGGTCGCCAGCACGATGAAGTCGCAAAGCTGGCCATTGGAAATGAAGACCTTCTGGCCGTTGATCACGAAGTCATCGCCGTCGCGCGACGCGCGGGTGCGGATCGCCTTGAGATCACTGCCGGCATGGGGTTCCGTCATGCCGAGCGAACCGATGGCTTCGCCCGAGACCATCTTGGGCAGCCATTTGCGCTTTTGCGCCTCGCTGCCGAACGACAGCAGATAGGTCGCGACGAGGTCGGTATGGATGAGAAAACCGGGGCCGCTCGCGCCGGCGCGCCAGAGCTCCTCGAACACGACCACGTCGAAGAGGTAGTCGAGGCCCATGCCGCCATATTCCTCGGGCACGGTGCAGCACAAGAGGCCGGCGGCGCCGGCCTTCAGCCAGAGATCCCGCGGAACAATACCGTCCTCTTCCCATTGGGCGTGGCAGGGCACGATCTCGCGGTCGACGAAGCGACGCACCGTCTGCCGGAAAATCTCATGTTCTTCGCGAAAGATCGTGCGCTCGATCATTGTCAAAAAGCGTCCCGTCTGATTTAGTTTGCTAGTGTACAGTATTCGGCTTGGGTATACAACCTGAAAACCGGCGAAGGCAAGTGTGATCGTACACCAATGAACTGTTGTGGGAGGAGGGAGCGATGGCGATCGGAGCGCAGCTGAAGCAATTTCGAATCGAGATGTCGACGAACGGCGTCATGCACCTGATCTTCGACATGCCCGACCGCTCGATGAACGTGTTCTCGAACGCCGCGATCGATGAAATTGGCCTGTTCGCAGACTGGCTCAAGCAAAGCGATGTGATAGGCGTCGTGATCAGCTCCGGCAAGCCCACGGCGTTCTGCGCCGGCGCGGATCTCGCTGAGCTCGAGACCGCCTATGACATGATCATGGCGGCGCCTGCGGCCGAACGCGATCGTCTCGCTTTCGATCATTTCTTCCGGCTCAGCCACGGCTTGCGCCGGCTCGAGACTGCCGGCAAGCCCGTTGCGGTGGCGGTTGCTGGCCTTGCCCTGGGCGGTGGTTGCGAGTTCGCTCTTGCCGCGCATCATCGGGTGATCGCCGACCGCCCGCAGGCGACCTTCGGCCTTCCGGAGTCGCTGGTCGGCTTGCTGCCGGGCGGTGGCGGAACCCAGCGGTTGCCGCGCTTGATCGGGATTGAGGCTGCGCTGCCGGTGCTGCTCGACGGCGCACGCATCGGAGGGCAGGCGGCCATTGCGGCCGGGCTTGCGGATGAATTGGTGGGACAGGGCGAAGAGGTGGCCGCCGCCGAGCGCTGGGTCTTGTCGCAACCGGCGGCCATACAGCCGTGGGACCGGCCGGACTGGCATGCGGCTGACACGTCGCGCGTCGCGGCAATCATTGGTGCGAGCCGGAGCAAAATGTTGGCAGAGACGCTCGGCCACTATCCGGCACCATCGGCCATTCTCGACTGCGTCGAGCAAGGCCTTTCGCAGGACTTCGATAGCGCGATCCGGACCGAGATGCAGATCTTTGCAAAGCTGATCCAGCGGCGGGAGCCTCGCAACATGATCCGGACGCTGTTTCTTGGGAGGCTCGACTACGAACGGCTGAAGAAGAAGGGCGTGAATCCCCAGATCACAGAAGCGGTCGCCGAGATATCGAAAGTGCTTGGCGCTCATTCCGAGCGCGGCAAGGAACTCTCCGATGCTTTCGCGCGTGCGGGCTTTCGCGTCGAGCAGCCGCGCCGGGCCGACTTCGACGGCCGCATCACCGATGCCGCCTATTGGCATGACGACGAGCCGAGAACTTGGGGCAAGGATCTCTTGCGCGCGCGGCTGGCTGACGCCGAAGCCGCAGCCGCAGGCTGGCGCACACAGCTTGACGAGGCGGAGCGGCGGGCCGCCGACTATGTCCTGGTCACGCAGGCGGGCTTTCCCGCCTATCTCGGCGGATTGTTCGCCGCCGGACTGAACTAGTCGCGCCTTCGGTAAGGAGAGAAATCGTGTCAAAACCTCTTGAGGGTATCAAGGTTCTCGATCTTTCGAAGGTGCTCGCAGGTCCGCTCTGCGCGCAATATCTCGGCGATCTCGGGGCCGAGATCATCAAGGTCGAAGCGGTGGGGCAGGGAGATGAGACGCGCGGCTGGCCGCCCTTTCCCGCGCCTGGCCTCGGCACGGTGTTTCTGAGTGCCAATCGCAACAAGCGAAGCATCGCGATCAACATGAAGTCGGACAAGGGGCGGTTGCTCGTGCACGAGCTCGCGAAGTCCGCCGATGTCGCCATCGAAAGCTTCGGCACCGGCGTTGCCGAGCGGCTGGGCATCGATGCGGTGAGCCTTTGTGCGCTCAACGACCGGCTGGTCCATTGCAGCATCTCGGGGTTCGGCCGGACCGGACCTCTCAAGAACTCTCCTGGTTACGATGTGATCCTCCAGGCCTTCGGCGGCATCATGTCGATGACCGGCGACGAGGGCGGCGGCTATATCCGCAGCCCGATTTCTCCGATCGATCAGATGACAGGCGTGCATGCTTTCAGCGGCATACTCGCCAGCCTGTTTGCGCGCGAGAAGTCGGGCAAGGGCGCTGCGATCCAGGTGTCGCTGTTCGATACTGCGCTTGGGATCCTGGGCTATAATCTCCAAACCTACTGGGAGCGGGGGACGCAACCCGCCAAGTGTGGTTCCAGCCATGAATCGTTATGCCCATATCAGGCGTTTGAGGCTTCGGACGGACCGATCATGATCGGGGTCGCCAACGACAATCTGTGGCGCAAATTCTGCGGCGTCGCTGGCCTGAATGCGATCGTGGATGACCCGAAGTTCCGGACCAATGCGGAACGGGTCAAGCATCGCGCCGAGACCCTTCAGCATGTGCAATCGGTGATCACCACCAACACCGTTGCGTACTGGAATGAGACGCTGAATGAGGTCGGCATTCCCTGTTCGCCGATCAATACGCTTGCCCAACTCCTGGATCATCCGCATACGAAAGCGGACAAGCTGATCATGCAGTACGATCATCCCGCGGCTGGCCGCCTGAATTGCGTCGGCCATCCCGTGACATTCGTCGGAGAGGAGCGCGCTCCCGGGCTGCCGCCGCCTACCCTCGGGCAACATACCGATGATGTCCTGAAGGAAATGGGCCTTTCAGACGCGAGCATTGCCGAATTGCGCCGTGATGAGATCATCAGTTGATGATCCGGGCGCCGGTAACCGCTGCGGCACTCCTTGGTGTCAGACGGGTGTGAAGAACGGCAGTGGTGCGCCGTCGGTCGGCTTGAACACCACCTTCACCTTCTGGCCAATCTTGAGCTTCTCCAGATCGCAATCGACAAAGTTGGTCTGGAGCGACGGCCCATCCTTCAGCGTGACGTAGCCGATCGCGTAAGGGCCGGTCGGTGATTTACGCATCAGGCTGTAGGTGTAGATCGTCGCCTCGCCCGAACTCTCCTCCCACACCGTCTTGTCCGAATAGCAGAACGGACAGATCACGCGCGGGAAGTAATGGGCTTCGCCGCAAGCGGTGCAGCGCTTGATCATGAACTTGCCCTGCTTCGCCGCATCCCAGAATGCCGTGGTCTCCGGATTGGTCACCGGGGCGGGATATTTTTTTGCATCTACCATCACACGCGCTCCAGAATGGCCGTCGAGGCGGCGTGGCGAACGCCCAAAAGGCCGCCGGTGCCGTGGGCGATGGCGAGATCGCAATTCGGAACCTGCACCTTCGGATGCGCCTCGCCGCGTAGCTGCCTGACGGCCTCGATGATCTTGGTCATGCCGCCGCGGTTGACCGGATGGTTGCTGCAGAGGCCGCCGCCATCGGTGTTGAACGGCAGCTTGCCGACGCCCGAGATCAGATTGCCGTCGGCGACGAACTTGCCGCCCTCGCCCTTCTTGCAGAAGCCGAGGTCTTCGAGCTGAATCAGCACGGTGATCGTGAAGCTGTCGTAGATCGAGGCATATTTGATGTCCTTTGGCGTCACGCCGGCTTCCTCGAACGCGCGCGGGCCCGACCAGATGCCGGCGGAATAGGTCAGATCGAGATCCTTGCCACCGTTCGGACCTTTCATCGCTTCGCCGTGACCGATCAACCGGACCAGCGGCTTCTTCAGGCTTCGGGCAATTTCCGGAGAGGTCACGATCAATGCGCCTCCACCATCGGTGACGACGCAGCAATCGAGCCGGTGCAAGGGATCGGAGATCATCGGCGAGTTCAACACGTCTTCGACGGTGACGACGTCCTTGAGCATTGCATGCGGATTGTACTGCGCATGATGCGAGGCTGCGACCTTGATCCAGGCGAGCTGCTCGGAGGTGGTGCCATAGTCGTGCATGTGACGCATCGCGCACATGCCATAGGCATTGTGGGTGGTCGCGCCATAGGCCGTCTCGAAATCGGCCTCGGCGCCAGGGGCGCGTGGTGGGGTGTGGCTGGTGCGCGGCTTGCCCGCGAGCGTGATCAGGGCAACCGAGCATTTGCCCGCGGCAATGGCTTCGGCCGCATGGCCGAGCTGGATGATGTAGGAGGAGCCGCCGGTATCGGTGCTGTCGATATGGCGGAGTTTTTTGGTGTTGAGACCGAGATAATCGACCATCGGCCAGGCGCCGCCCGGCGCGTCGCCGGACAAGAAATAACCGTCGATGTCGTCCTTGCTCAGCCCGGCGTCCTCGATCGCGCCCTTGGTGACCTCGGCATGGAGCTGGGCGGTGGATTTGTCCGGCGCATGCCGGGTCGGGTGCTCGTAAATCCCGGCAATGTAGGCCTTACCCCTGATGGTCAACTCGCTCTCCGCTGGCGTTTGCTGCTCGGTTGGACCCGCCGGGCGATGCCCGGTAGGCCTGGAATTGATCCCGACGCTACTCTTCGAGCAGCTTCCAGGACGTCTTTTCGAAGATCGCCATGCGCAGGGTGCGGTAGGGCGCGTAGTTCTCCTTCGAATTGGTGAGCTCAATTCCCGGAAGCAGCATGCCGACGCGCTCCTTGTTGAAGCTCGTCGCCTGGGCCAGCAGGTTCTCACGTGTCAGATTGTCGCCGCACCGCTCGAGGCCCTTCGCGATGGCTTGCGCATTGATGTATCCGGACAGCGCGATGAAATCGTTCGGGCTGTCGTTCGGTGCCCATTTCTTCATGAAGGCGACGTAGTCCTTCACGTCCGGGTCGTCGGCCCAGGTCGGATCGCCAGCTTGCTTGGTGAACTGGGTTGTGTAGGCGCCCTGGACGTTTTCGAGTCCGGCGGGCGTGAGAACGCCCTGGATCGAGTTGACGGGGCTCGCCAGGAACTGAGCCGGCTTCCAGTTCAACTCATTGGCTTTCTTGATCGCCTGCGCCGCAAACTTCGGCGTCGCGAAATAGATGATCGTATCGGCGCCGGCGGCCTTGAGCTTGAGGACTTCGGAATCGACGGTCGGATAGCTCAGCTCATAGGACGCCTCTGCCACGATCTTCGCCGTGCTGTCAGGGCGCAAGCCGGCCTTGAAGCCGGTGAGGTAGTCCTTGCCGTAGTCGTCGTTCTGATAGAGCACCGCGATCTTTGCGTTCGGTATCTTCTTAACGATGAACTTGCCGAATGTGGCGCCCTCCATCTCGAACGCCGGATAGAACGGGACGGTCCAGGGAAAATTGTGCGGGTCGTTGAAGCGCCGGCCGCCGGCTGAAATGAAGACCTGCGGCACCTTGTTCTGGTTGAGGTATTTTTGGACGGCGATGTTGGGGACGGTGCCGACTGTTCCTACTTCGGCAAGAACACCGTCGTCGTCGACCAGTTTGCGGGTCTGTTCGATCGCTTTTGGCGGGCTGAACGCATTGTCCTGCGAGATCAGGTTCACCTTCCTGCCGTTGATGCCACCCTTCTCGTTCAGCATCTGAAAATAGCCGGTCATGACGCGGCCATAGCTGGAAAAAGCGGAGGCGGGCCCGCTGTAGGGGATGGTCTGGCCGATCTTGATTTCTGTGTCGGTGACACCCGGGCCATACTGTTTTTCACCGGCACGAGCGCCGAAGGCAGCGCTGCCGAGGACAAGGGCCGAAACGCCGGCCAGTATCGCGATCCTCATGTTTTCTCCCATATCGTTCTTTTTGGTGCAGCCGCACGCGGCTGCGCAACAAGTACACTTGTATATCATATTGTATGAAACGAAAATAGACAGGCGCCGAAAAACGCCGGCCCCTACGCCGCGGCGTCGCAGAATTGCGGCGCATGAAAACCAACGCCCGTCTTGAACCCGAGTTCGATTGTGCTATAGATAGTACATAAGTGTACTAATTATCGGCTGCGCCACGCTCGAGACTGGTTGCCGCCGGCGAAGGGAGGAACCATGGCTGCTTCGGGCGCAACGGCGCTGGCTGCGCTGAAGATCGGCGGACGCGTTGCCTTTGAGCGGCTGGTTCGGCCGAAGGCGCGCCGGCTCGAGGATGTTCCATGCTCGCCTGACGCCATCACGCCCGAGTGGCTGACGGCCGTGCTCTGCCAGAAGGTCCCTGAAGCCGTCGTGACGGGAGTCGTCGTCAAGCCGGCCAGCGCGGGAACGCACGAACGCCATCAACTGCTTGTCAGTTACAACGAGGCCGGCCAGCGCGCGGGTCTGCCAAGGTCGATGTTCACCAAGTCGTTGCCCAGCGTCGTCACGCGCATGATCGGCGGGTTCAACGGCACCGCACGGGTCGAAGGCCGATTCTACATGCAGCTGCGGCCGCAGCTCGAGATCGAAGCGCCGATCGGCTATCACGCCGCGTCGGACCGCCAGACGTTTGCCTCGATCCTTCTCCTTGAAGACATGGTTGCAACAAAATCGGCGACATTTTGCAACTACCGGACCTACGTCTCGCGCGAGACGGCCGAGGACATGGTTGACGTTCTCGCCTCACTGCACGCGCGTTTCCACGGCGATGCTGAGCTCGCCACGCAATACCGCTTTGTCGCGAGCTATCCGCGCTGGTTCACGATCGGTGCGGAAAAGATGAGCCTGGAATACTATACGCGAAAGGCGTTCGACGCTGCGTCTCACGTCATTCCTGAAAGTATCCTGGCGCAACGCGATGCAGTCTGGCCAGCTGCGGTGCAGGCTCTGGCCGTGCACGACAGCGAGCCGCAGGGATTGATTCATTCCGACGTGCATATCGGCAACTGGTACCGCACAGGAGCTGGGAAAATGGGTCTGTGCGACTGGCAATGCCTTGCGCGCGGCCATTGGTCGCGAGACTTTGCCTATGCCGTCACGGCGGCGCTGACGCCCGACGATCGCCGCAAGTGGGAGAAGGATCTGCTACTTCGCTATCTCGACCGGTTTGCCACATTGACCGGTACCAGGCCGGACTTTGATCGGAGTTTCCTGCATTATCGGCAGCAGATGGTGCACGCGCTGTTGATGTGGACCATCACCCTGTGTCACTCCCCGCTATTGCCGAACATGCAATCGGAGGAGACGACACTAGCGATGATTGAGCGGATCTCGATCGCGATGGCCGACCTGGATTCGCTTCGCAGCTGATATGCTCCTTAAGCTCGACGCCTCAGGTTGGCGCAAGCCGGCATTCGCCGCGATCGAGCACCATCATTTGCCGCTCGACCGCCCACGCCCTGAAGCGAACGGTCTCGCCGTCCTCGAACAGCTCGATCCGAATGGTGTCGCCGGGGAAGGCGGGCGAGACAAACCGCACCGCCATTGCGCCTATCCGCTCCGGATACCCCGGCGCGTAGCGCTTCAGGACCGCGCGACAGGCCAGACCCATCGTGTTCAAGCCGTGCGAGATCGGTCGGTTAAACCCGGCTTCGCGGGCCATGATGGGATCGGCGTGGATCGGCATGTAATCCCTGCTGACAAGTCGATACAGCAGGGCCGCCTGCTGCGGCGTGCGGTACGTGATCTCGGCGCTCGGCCTTGCATCGGCGCAGATCCCTGTGATGTCGCCAGGTGACGTGCCGTAGCTGCCGCAGCCACCGTCGCCACGCAGGAACTCCGTCGCGCGCAGGCTGGCCAATCGTTCGCCGCTCACCGCGTCGAGCAGCTCGGTATCAAAATAGAGCAGGGCTTCTCGTCCTGGCCCCTTGTCGTCGATGGCGCTGATCCGATGCTCGGCGCGGACAGATCCGCTGACGGCGAGGGGGCGATGCAGCGTGAATCGTTGCTCCCCGTGCAGTGCCTTGGTCCCAGGCGATCCCGGTCTGCGGCTCAGCAATCCAGAGCGGCGGCCAGCCGAGCGTCACGCACATGCTGGGCACGGCTCGCTGATCGCGGCCCTCGTAGACGTAAGCCAGCTCGTCCTCGTCCAGCGGATCGTCGCCAATGCCGAGCCCGAGCGCATACAGGGCGCAATCGCGCCAATCGTAGGATTGATGGTTCGGCGCGAAGTGTCGCGAGATGACGTGATCCAGATTCATGGCAGGTGCTCCCGAAATTGCTCGGTAGGGCGCGTAAGCGGCCGCGCTGGCCGAAGTCCTGAAATATCGTTGCGGTGCGTACGAGTTTCGTCAAGGCGATCATGGAGGCGGGATGCCGGGAAGCGCACGATGCCGCAGCGAGCCAGTTCGATTAAGGTTTGCGACAAACATCAGTATATGATAAGCCAGTGTACTAATCGGGCATCGAACCCGAAATCGTCCGGCAGGACGGGGAAATGCTGAAGGCCGGCGTTGCGCCCGATTTGAATGTCGGCGGCGGACGTCGGGCAATGGCGGGAGGGCCGTTTGCGAGGTCAGGCGCGCGGATTGGCGGTGCACCGGATGGCTGCGTGCCGTCGTGCGATGCAACGTGACAGGGGAGCGCTATCGTGATCGCGCTGCTGATCGCGAATTCGCTGGCACTCGCCTCGCTGCTGATCATGCTGTCGAGCGGACTCGCTCTGATCTACGGCCTGCGCGACGTCATCAATTTCGGCCACGGCGCGATCTATATGTTTGGCGCCTATCTCGGCTACACCATTGCCCTCGTCGGCGGGTTCTGGCTGGCGCTGCTTGTCGTGCCGGTCCTGCTCGCGCTTCTCGGCATCGCATTCGAGTATCTGGCGCTGCGGCCGCTGCAGAGAAGGTCGCACATCGAGGTGGCGCTGGTCACTCTGGGGTTGGGCATCATCCTCGGGCAGGTCATCATCTACATCTATGGCGGCGAGGCGCGCAGCGTGGATGCGCCGAAAATCCTGTCCGGGTCGATCGCGGTCCTGAATCTGTCCTATCCTGTCTATCGGCTCTTTCTGATCGTGATGGGGCTCGGCTCGTGCGCGCTGCTGGCGCTTTGGCTCCGGTATACGCCATCGGGACTGTACGTCCGCGCCGTAAGCCAGGATCCGTCGGTCGCGCGCATGATGGGCATCAACGCCGATCGTCTGAGCCTGCTCGTCACCAGCCTCAGCACCGCATTCGCGGGGATCGCCGGCGTGTTGGCCGGGCCTTATCTGTCGATCGATCCGGGGATGGACGTCGCGATGATCGTGAACTGCCTGATCATCGTCGTGATCGGCGGTACCGGCAGCATCGGGGGCGCGATCGTTGCGGCGTTGCTGTTCGGTTTCGTTCAGGTGGCGGGATCGGTCTTTCTGCCCAACCTTGCGGCGCTCGTTCCCTACATCCTGCTGATGGTCGTGCTGCTCGTCGCGCCCGGCGGCATCGGACGCGGGAGGGTTCTGAGTTGAGCAATGACGCGATGACCGGTGACCTGCACGGGACTGCGACCGGGATGCCCGGCAGCCATGTCTCGCGCATGTCGTTCGCGATTGTCGCTGGCGCTATCGGGCTTGGGGCCGGTGCTCTTGTCCCGACATACCTCGCCAGCGACTTCGTGCTTCGCCTCGGCAGTGAAGGTTTGCTGCTGGGCATGCTGGCGCTCAGCGTCGCCTTCCTGATGAGCCAGGCAGGGCTGGTCGCGCTCGGCGCAGCCAGCATCTATGGCGGCGGCGGATATCTGTTTGCGATCGGCATGAGCGAGTGGGATCTGACACCGACGGTAGCGTTGTGCACCGCGTTCCTGATCATCATCGCTTACGCGACCGTCCTGGGTGCATTGATCGTGCGGACCAATCCGCTCGCTTTCATGATGCTGACGCTCGCAGCCGGCGAGATGCTCAGCCATGCCGTCCTGCTTGAGGGGTTGCGCGACTATACCGGGGGTGCCGACGGGCTGGTTGTTCGCATGAAGGGCTCGATCCTGGGCATCGACGTGACGGACTTCGCCGATCCGGCGCGGTTCTGGACAATGGCTTGGATCGTGGCCGTCCTTGTCGGAGTGGCGCTCTGGGCCATCGCTCGCTCCCGTCTCGGCGCGATCCTCCGTGCGGTAAGGGAAAACGACGAGCGCATGCGCTTCTCCGGTTTCAACACCTTCGTGCCGCGGCTGATCGGATACGTGCTCGTCAACATCGTGGCCGCGATAGCAGGTCTCCTGCACGTGCTTAATGCCGGCTTCGTCTCGCCCGAGAGTCTCGGGCTTTCGGTGAGCACCAATGCGTTGGTCGCCGCCCTGATGGGCGGTATTTCGGGAGCACTTGGGCCGATCCTGGGCGGGCTGATCTTCTCCTTTGCGCAGGACGAATTTGGGGCACGTGGGCTGACGCAACTCCTGACCGGTATCGCCATCGTCGTGTTCATCGTCGTGTTTCCGCGCGGTGTCGTCGGCGGGCTGTCGAGCTCGTTCCGGCTGCTCGGCTGGCGGCGGGAGGTTCGCTGACATGCTCAAGATAGAGAAACTGTCGGTGAGTTATGGCTCGGTGCGGGCGCTGACCGACGTCGATCTTGAGGTTCGCGGCGATGGTGTGCTTCACGGCGTCATTGGGCCCAATGGTGCCGGGAAGTCCACGCTGCTCGATGCGATCTGCGGCCGCCGGCGTCCGACCGCTGGAAGCGTTCGCTACTGCGGCGAGGATATCACGCGACGTTCGATCAGCTGGCGCCGCCGTCAGGGCATGGCGCGATCGTTCCAGCGCACCAGTATCTTCCAGGACCTTACCGTCCACGAACAGCTTCAGCTGGTTGCGCAGCATCTCGGGGACGACAGGCTCGACGACGTGATCGAGGTCATGGACCTCGGCGGCTATCTCGGCCAGAAGGCGGGGCGCATTGCCTATGGCGTGCAGCGGCGAGTCGATGTGGCATTGGCCTTGATCGGGCGGCCACGGCTTTTGTTGATGGACGAGCCGGGTGCCGGCCTGTCTGCCACGGAGACGCTGCGCCTGTTCGAGCACGTGCGCGACCTCGTGCGCGAGCGCAGGATCTCGGCCATCGTGGTCGAGCACGATGTCGACGCAGTGTTCGCCTGTTGCGGCATGGTCACCGTGCTCGATCTCGGGCGGCATCTCGCGACTGGCGCGCCCGAAGCCATCCGGGCCGATCATCGGGTGATCGCGGCGTATCTGGGGACCGCGGCATGAGCGCATTGCGGATTGAATCCCTGTTTGCCGGCTATGGCGCATCGACCGTGCTGCGCGGCATCGACCTCACGGTGGAAGAAGGGGAATCGGTTGCTTTGGTCGGCCGCAACGGCGCCGGCAAGTCGACATTACTGCTGTCGGTCTTTCGCGAGACCGACATCATCTCGGGCGCCATCTGGGTGCATGACCGTCGGATCGATGGCTTGCCCGGCTACGTGGCAGCCAAGCTGGGTCTATCCATTGCGCCGCAGGGACGGCGCATCCTCCCGAACCTCACGGTCAAAGAGAATCTGCTGCTCGGCAGAGCGACCGGCAGGGCAGGGCACTGGAGTCTGAAGACCATCTTCGATCTTTTCCCGGTGCTGGACGAGCGCGCCGACCGGCTCGGTACCATGCTGAGCGGCGGTCAGCAGCAGATGTTGGCGATCGGCCGTGCCCTGATGGCCAATCCCAGTCTCATTCTTCTCGATGAGCCGTCGGAAGGTCTTTCGCCGGTGCTGATCGATGGGCTTGTCGAGACGCTCAACCGCATTCGCGGTGCCGGTACCGGCGTGCTCGTGGTCGAGCAGCACCTCAGCCTCGTGAAGCGTGCGACGGATCGATTCGTGATCCTGGCGAAGGGAGAAGTCGTCGGGGCAGGCGCCATCGGCTCCATCGGTGAGCCGGAGAACCAGGCGTTGATGGCCGTATAGCCGAGCATCTGAAAAAAGCGGAGGGGAGAGAGAAATGAAGATATCGTCCATCGGTCCAGCATTAGGCGCGTTGTGTGCGGTGACGATCGGCGCCGCAGTGTCTATTGCAGTTGCGACGGCGGCTTTGGCGGAGGACACCGTCAAGATTGGTGTTCTGTTGATCGACAGTGGACCGCTCGCCGGGCTGAAGGACACCCAGGTCAAGGCGGTCAACCTTGCGATCGAACAGATCAACGCCGCCGGCGGGGCGGCGGGCAAGAAGCTGGAGGCGACCTTCATTTCCTATCCGGGCACGCCGGACACGGCGGTCGACGGCGCCACCCGCGCGGTCCAGAAGGATGGCGCAATGTTCATCACCGGCATGGACACGTCGGCGGTGACGCCGGCTCTGCAAGCGAAGCTTTCCGCGTTGAAGGTCCTGATGCTGGAGGTGATGGCCAACGCTGACGGTCTGACCGGAAAGAACTGTTCGCCAAACTTCTTCCGGGTCAATGCAAATGACTCGATGATCATGGGCGCCTTCAGGGAGTTCCTGAAGGATCAGGGCATCAAGAAATGGGACATCCTTGCTGTCGACTACGCAGCCGGGCGCGACTCCGCGGATAAGTTCAAGGCCTTGGTGACCTCGCAAGGCGGGACCATCGGCAAGACCCTGTTTTCCCCATCCGGTACGCCGGATTTCGGCGCCAAGATTTCGGAGCTTGGCGCGGATCCGGCCGACGGTCTATTCGTGACGATCTTTGGCAGTGACGCCATCAATCTTGCCAAGCAGCAGCAGCAATTCGGCCTATTCAAGAAGTACAAGATGGTGCTGGGCAATTCCTTCGTGATCCCGCAGACGCTGCCCGCGCAAGGCGAGACGGTGCTGGGCGTCTATCAGAACATCGGCTTCGTGGCCGGTTTTCCCGGCGCTCAAGCCGAAGCCTTCGTGAAAGCCTACAAGGAAAAATACAACGGCGAACTGCCGCCTTACACCAGTGCCGACCAATACGCGGCGATCGAGCTCATGGCTGCCGCGCTGCGGAAGGCCAATTCGACCGATATCAACGCCGTGCGCGCCGCGCTGTCAGGCCTCAAGATTGAAACGGTTCTCGGCGATGTGGAAGTCCGGGCGGGCGATCATCAGATCGCGCGACGGATGGCGATCAGTCAGATCGCAATCGGGCCGGATGGAAAGCCCGGTTACCAGATCAAGAAGCTCGAGCCAGGGCAGGACATCATTCCTCCGGTGGATCCCGCCTGCAAGATGTGACCGTCTTGGCGCGGTTGCCGATCCGGGCGCGGCGCCGAACGCTCCAGTGGCATCAAGGCTCGGTGCGATGGGGCTCGGCCACGAGCGACACTTTGCCGAACTGTGCGCCGGAGGCGAGGCGCGCGAGGGCCGAGCCGACATCTGCCATTGCAAACGATGAATCGATCACGGGTCTGGTCAGGCCGCGATTGAATACATCGAGCAATTGGCGGAATTCGCTGACGCTGCCGCCGGTCGAGCCGTAGATTTCGAGCTGGCGAATGAACACGCGTTGCAGATCGGCCGGCGGATTGGAGCCGGTCGTCGCGCCACATGTGATGAGGCGCCCGCCACGGCGCAACGAGCGCAAGGATTCGCCCCAGCTCGCTTCGCCGACGCTGTCGATCACCATGTCGACGCCGCCGCCACTCATCTCCTGGACGGCGGCGGAAACCCGATCGCGCCGGTAATTGACGCCGCCGTCTGCGCCTAACGCCTTCGCCCTGGCGATTTTCTCGTCGCTGGAAGAGGTGACGAAGACGCGGGCGCCCACGATTTTCGCCAGCTGGAGACAGGCAACTGCCACGCCTCCGCCAATGCCGACGATCAAGACGCTTTCGCCGGGTTGCAGCGCCCGTTTGCCGAACAGCATCCGCCAGGCCGTCAGATGGCCCGTCATCAGGGCACCTGCCGCCACAAGGTCGGCATCCGCGGGGAGGCGAAAGAAGCAGGTGCTGGGCATGGCAATGTAGTCGGCAAAGCCACCATGCCGATGCTCGCCCATGATCTTCACGTTCTCGCAGAGCGGCTGGTCGCCTGCCTGGCAGTAACGGCATCTGCCGCAATAGGCCTCGGAGAAGAGAACGGCCTTCATGCCTGGTTTCAGTCCGGTACCGGGGGCGGCCTCGATGATCTCGCCGGCGGCTTCGACCCCCATCACCTGCGGCAACGCATGGGTGATCCCGTTGCCGTTGTCGCGCATGTAGAGATCGACGCGATTGACAGAGGAGGCCGCAACTCTGAGCACAGACTCTCCCAGAGCCGGCACGGGATCCGGAAAATCCCGCCAGGTCACGCCATCGATCCCACGCCGTTCCAGAACCGCCGCCTTCATTGCGACCTCCCTTGTTGGCTCGGAATAACTAATGCACTAGCACACGAAATCGAGAACAAGCCGATCCTCGAAACCTGGGCTGCTCCATCCATTTAGGTGTTGCA
The DNA here is from genome assembly GCF_023074015.1 of Bradyrhizobium sp. 142. NCBI lineage: Bacteria > Pseudomonadati > Pseudomonadota > Alphaproteobacteria > Hyphomicrobiales > Nitrobacteraceae > Bradyrhizobium > Bradyrhizobium sp. 142. Next base: position 34,818 of record NZ_JADPKQ010000030.1, on the reverse strand, counting down.
GTCCATCTTCAATATAATACACTAGCGCACTAAAGCGCCGTCAAGGCCAGCGATCAATCGTCATGGAGGCGACGTCATGAGCGAGAATCGGTTCGATCCCGTGGCGCATGCGCGAGCGATGCGTGCGAGCGGATTCTGGGTCGACAAGAGCTTCGACGAGTTTCTGCAGCAGACGATTGCCGCAACGCCCAAAAAGCTGGCGCTGATAGCGGATCGCGCCGACCGAATCGAATCGAAGCGTCTGACCTATGAGGAACTCGGGGATCTGATTTCGCGTGCGGCCGCCGCACTGCGCCGTCTTGGCATTGGCCAGGGGGACGTCGTGTCGGTCCAGTTGCCGAATTGGTGGGAATTTGCGGTCATTGCGCTTGCGGCCTTTCGCGTTGGGGCGGTCGTCAATCCGCTGATGCCGATTTTCCGGGAACATGAACTCACCTACATGCTGGGCTTCGCCGAGACGAAGCTGCTGGTCGTTCCGAAATTGTTTCGCGGATTTGATCACGAGGTCATGGCCCGCTCGCTCCAGCCGGGGCTGCCGAGGCTCAAGCACGTCATCGCCGTCGACGGCGAAGGGCCTGCAAGCTTCGATCAGGCCCTGCTGTCCGGTAATGAGCGTCTCGGCCCGCCACCGGTTGGTGATCTCGGCGCGCTTCCCGCCGATCGAATGGCCGTCCTGATGTTCACTTCGGGCACCACGGGCTCGCCCAAGGGCGTCATGCACTGCCTGAATACGCTGATGGGCTGCTGCATCGGGCTTGCCGGACGATTTGGCCTCGACGCAAGCGACACGATGCTGGTTTGCTCGCCGCTCGGCCACATGACCGGCTTTGCGGCCGGCATGCTGCTCGGTCTGAAGATCGGCGCGACTGTGATCTTTCAGGACATCTGGGAGCCCAAGCGGGGCGTATCGATCATGGCCAGGGAAGGCGTGACCTATTCCGCCGGTGCAGCGACGTTCCTTGCCGACATGTGCGAGGCCGTCGCAGCCGGCGTGCCCAAGCCGACCCAACTGCGCAAGTTCCTCTGCGCGGGCGCGCCGATTCCGCCAGCATTGATTGATCGCGCCTATCGCGAGTTGGACCTCAAGGTTTGCTCGCTGTGGGGTATGACGGAATCGCTGTCGAGCACACTGACCGAGCCGGAGCGGGCGCTGGAGAAATCGTCGAAGACCGACGGGCGTCCGGTGGAGGGCGTGGCGGTCAAGGTGGTGCGCATGGACGGATCTCCGGCACCCGTCGGGGAGAAGGGCCTGCTCAAGGTCCGCGGCGCACAGATGTTTCTTGGCTACTACAAGCGCGAGGACATGGAGCCGTTTGACGCCGACGGATGGTTTGACACTGGCGACATGGCCTACATGGACGACGAGGGCTACATCCGGATCGACGGCCGCATCAAGGACATCATCATCCGCGGCGGCGAGAACGTTCCCGTGTTCGACATCGAGAATCTGCTGTTCAAGCATCCGGCCGTGCTTTCCGTCGCAATCGTCGGCTATCCGGACCCGAGGTTGGGAGAGCGGGCCTGTGCCTTCATCATGCTGCGTCCAGGCGAGAAGCTCGATCTGGCGGGCGTGCAGGCTCACCTGGCCGAGCACAAGGTCGCCAAGCAATACTGGCCGGAGCGCGTTGAGATCGTCACCGACCTGCCGAAGACCCCGGCTGGCAAGGTCCAAAAGTATCAATTGCGCGAGATCGCCAAGGCATTTGCCGAACCGCCACACAAGGCGAGCGCATGACCCCCCGTCTCAAGGATCGGGTCTGCGTCGTCACCGGCGCGGCGCGCGGGATCGGTCTTTCGATCGCGGAGCGCTTTGGCCGGGAGGGCGGACGTCTTGCCTGTGTCGATGTCAGCGCGCGACGGCTGGAGCCCGCCGTCAGCCAGTTGAAGGACATGGGGTTCGAGGCGAGAGGATACGAGGTCGATATCGGCCGGCGGGACGACGTGCACGCACTCTTTGAACGCGTCGAACGCGAATTCAATGCACCCGTGGCCGTACTCGTCAACAATGCCGTGTGGGCGCGGTTTGAACCATTACAGCAGATCGAGGTCGACACGGTCGAGCGCATGTTCGCAGTCGGCGTGCACGGCTTGATCTGGGCGACGCAGGCCGTGGCTCCGCAAATGGAGCGGCGCGGCGGCGGCTCGATCGTGAATCTCAGCTCGGTGTCGGCGTTTCATCCGGCCAAGGACTCGATTGCCTATTCCGCGCTGAAGGCTGGCGTCGTCGGTCTCTCGCGCGCGTCCGCCATCGAGCTGAGCGCAAAGAAGATTCGCGTCAATGTGATCGCGCCAGGCATGATCGGAACACCTGCTTCCATCGCGCAGTTCGATGAGGTGACCATTGCGGCGCGGCAGGCCGAGATGCCGGCCGGTCGCTTCGGCGCCCCGGAAGAGATCGCCGCGCTTGCGGCGTTCCTTGCGAGCGATGACGCGAGTTACATCCAGGGCGCGATCATCACGGCCGACGGCGGTTGGACGATTCCCGCCAGATAGGAGAAGACGCATGAAGCGGCTCGAGGGCAAGCGTGCGGTCGTCACCGGCGGCGGAAGCGGCATCGGCCGCGCCAGCGCCATTCGTTTCGCGCGCGAGGGCGCAGCTGTCCTCGTGGTCGGCCGGGCGGGCAATGCCGAGGAGACCGCTGTCGCCATCCGGGACGAGGGTGGGGTGGCATCCGCCCTGATCACGGACGCCTCGATCGAGGAGAACGTGGCGGCGATCGTATCTCGCTGCGTCTCGGAGTTCGGGGGAATGGAGATCTTCTTCGCCAATATCGGCGTCACCGGGACCAACACGCCGCTCCTGGAACAGACGGTGGAAGAGTGGTCGGAAGTCTACCGCATCAACACGATCAGCTGCTTTCTCGCCATCAAATATGCCGGCCGTCACATGACGGCGCAGGGTTACGGCTCCATCATTCTGACCTCATCGGCCGCATCACTGCGCGCCAACGCCGGTGCGATCTCCTACAGCGCAAGCAAGGCGGCCGTGAACAATCTGGCGCAGACGGCGGCCAATGCCTTCGCCGGGACCGGCGTGCGCGTCAATGCGGTGCTGCCTGGGCTCGTCGAGACGCAATTGACCCGCAAGGTGTTCGAGGACGCCCGCGCGCGTGGCGTCGAATCCAAGCTCGGACATGTGACGCCGCTGAAACGTCCGGGCCGTCCCGAGGAGATTGCGGCTGCCGCGGCATTCCTGGCCAGCGACGATTCCTCTTACGTGGACGGTCAACTGCTGTCGGTCGATGGCGGCGTCAGCAGCACCCATCCCTACGGCCGGATTGCGCTTTAGCACCGCCAGCTGCCCAATAAGAACAGAACAGGAGAGGCGCCGTGGATTTCGAACTGCCGAAGGATGTCACCGACAAGCTCGCAGAACTTGATGCCTTCATCGAAGCGGAAATCAAACCGCTCGAGCGCGACCACAAGCAGTTCTTCGATCATCGTCGTGAGAACGCCCGCACCGACTGGGACAATGACGGCCGCCCCCGCGATGAATGGCGGGCCCTGATCAGCGAAATGGAGCGGCTTGCCGACAAGGCCGGGCATCTTCGCTACGGCCTACCGAAATCCTGTGGCGGCCAGGGCGCATCGAACCTTGCGATCGCGGCGATCCGCGAGCACCTGGCCGCCCGGGGCCTGGGCCTGCATAACGACCTCCAGGATGAATCCTCCATCGTTGGCAATTTTCCGATAATCCCCGCACTCGCCGACTACGGAACGGATGAGCAGAAGACCTATATTGACGGCATCATCACCGGCAGGAAGCACCTTTCTTTCGGTCTGACCGAGCCAGGGCATGGCAGCGACGCTACTTGGCTCGAGACCACCGGTGTGCGCGACGGCAATCATTGGGTCATCAACGGCCGCAAGCGCTGGAACAGTCAGGTCGCCCGCGCGCACGCAAATCTTGTGTTCGCCCGCACTTCGGGCAAGCCGGGCGAGGCCAAGGGCATAACGGCCTTCATCGTGCCGACCGACACGCCCGGCCACAAAGTGCTCTACAATCACTGGACCTTTAACATGCCCAGCGATCACGCGGAGACGGAGCTGTCGAATGTCAGCGTGCCGGACAGCGCCATCCTGCACAAGGAAGGCGAGGGCCTCGTCGTCGCGCAGCGTTTCGTGCACGAGAACCGCGTCCGGCAGGCAGCGGCCAGCGCCGGGGCTGCGCGCTTTTGCATCCAGGAAGCTGTGAAATATGCAAAATCGCGCGTCGCTTTCGGCGAGCCGTTGGCGAAGAAGCAGGCTGTTCAGTTTCCCTTGGTCGAGCTCTGGGCGGAATACCAGATGCTGCGCAATTTTATCTTCCGGACCGCCTGGCAAATGGATCGACAGAACCCGCTCGAGATCAGCGACATGGTGTCGATCTGCAATTTCCGCGCTAACCGGCTGTGCTGCGAGGCCGCCGATCGTGCGATGCAGGTGCATGGCGGCATGGGCTACAGCCGTGCATTGCCGTTCGAGCACATCTACCGCCATCACCGCCGTTACCGTATCACCGAAGGGACCGAAGAGGTGCAGATGCGGCGCGTCGCACAATATCTGTTCGGCTTCAGCGGCAAGAGCGCGAGCTGAGCGCGATGAATACGCAGGCGAGTGACGACGGCCTGGATTTCGACCTTCGTCGGCTCAACGCATATCTGAGGGATTGGCTGGGCGGGACTGCGGAAGTGCAGGTTACGCGCACCAGCGGCGGCATGTCCAATCCCACTTACTTTGTGACGCGGGGCAATTGGCGCGCCGTGCTGCGCAAGCAGCCGAACAGCGTGCTGATGCCGTCTGCTCACGCGATCGATCGCGAATTTCGGGTGCTCACGGCCCTTGAGGCTAGCGACGTGCCGACGCCCAGGCCCTTCCGCTATTGTGAGGATCGGGAGGTTCTCGGCACGCCATTCTATCTCATGGAATGGCTGGAGGGCCGGGTCGTCTACGACTACGCCTTGCCGAGTTTTTCCAGCGAAGAGCGCGCCGCTTGCTATCGCTCAATGTGCGCCATGCTAGCCGCAATTCATAGGTTAGATTACGGGAAAATCGGACTGGGCGATTACGGCAAGCCAGGCAATTATTTCGCCCGCCAGCTCAATCGCTGGTCCAGATTGTGGGGTGAGTACCGCCGGGGTGATGACGATAACCCCGCCCTCGACAGAATGGTGCGCTGGCTGGCGGAACGCGTGCCGGCGAGCGAGACACTTGCCCTTTGCCATGGCGATTTCCGCATGGCGAACGTGGTATTTCATCCGACCGAGCCGCGGGTGATCGGTGTGCTCGACTGGGAATTGTCGACACTTGGCCATCCGCTCGTCGACCTCGCGTTCAACAGCCAGGCCTGGCGCATGGCGCCGGACGAGAACGGGGGGCTACTCGGCCTGCCGCTCGACAAGATGGGAATTCCGCGTGAGCGGGACTATCTCGATCGCTACTATCAGTGCGCAGGAGCGACCGAGCGCTTGACAGTTTTCCATCAGGTCTTTGCGATGTTCCGGGGCGCTGTCGGAAGCGCCGGTGTCGCGGCGCGTGGCGATCTTGGCAACAATGTGTTGCCGGACGCGGCAAACGTGGGCCGACGGCTCGCCCGTGCCTATGCGACGCGCGGTATGGCATTGATCGAGAGCGAGCCATGAGCCTCGTGGAGCGACCTATGATGAATCTCGACGAAGCGATTCACCTCCGGCGGTCCGTGCGCGGGTTCCTTCCGCGCGAGGTTCCCGAGGCGACGCTGCACGAGATATTCGCGCTCGCCCAGTGCGCGCCGTCCAACTGCAACGTTCAGCCGTGGACCCCGCACGTCGTGTCGGGAGAGAAGCTCCAGCGACTGCGTGACGCGCTTGTCGCGGCGGGGATGCGCGACGATCCGATCAAGCCAGACTGGCCGGCCGACGGCAAGTTCACCGGAATCCATCGAGAACGCCAGGTCGGGGCCGCGCAGGCGCTCTATGGGGCCATGGGAGTGGCGCGCAGCGACACGGTCGGACGGAAGCTCGCCTATATCCGCAACCATGCGTTCTTCGATGCGCCGCATGCTGTATTGATCTTCATGCCTGAGCCTTTCGATACGCGCGAAGCGGCCGACATCGGCATGTATGCGCAAACGCTCATGTTGGCGCTGACCTCGCGTGGGATCGCCTCGTGCGCGCAGGGCGCGCTCGGGTTGTTTCCAGACATCGTTCGAGAGCAGCTCGATGTGCCCAGCAATTACAAGCTGCTGTTCGGCATTTCGTTTGGCTATGAGGACCACGAAGTCAAAGCCAATGCGGCACGTGTCGATCGGGCCAAGATCGACGATGTTGTGCGCTTTCACCGGTAAGGGCGATCGAGCAGCGAATTCTTGTCTATCGCCGACGCCGCGCCCGATATCCAAGAAGAGGAGAGTTCATCGTGACCGGTCCCCTGCAAGGCTTTCGCGTCGTGGAAATGGGCGGGATCGGTCCGGCGCCATTTGCTGGCGCGTTGCTCGGCGACCTCGGCGCCGACGTACTGCGCGTCGATCGCATCCCGAAGCCGGGCGTTGAACCGGACCTGCCCGCACGATTTGACTTCTATAACCGCAACAAGCGTTCGGTGGCACTCGATCTCAAGAAGCCGGAGGCGATTGCAACGGCACTGAAACTGGTGGCGCAGGCAGACGCGCTGATTGAGGGGTTCCGTCCGACGGTCATGGAGCGGCTAGGGCTGGGCCCGGAGGTATGCCACGCGGCCAATCCTCGACTGGTCTATGCCCGCATGACGGGCTGGGGCCAGGAGGGGCCGCTGGCGCAGGAGGCCGGACACGACATCAACTACCTGGCGCTGACCGGGGCGCTGCACTGCCTCGGCGAGACCGACCGGCCGCCGCCGCCTCCTCTCAACCTCGTCGCCGACCTTGGCGGTGGCGCGCTATATCTCGTCGTGGGGCTGCTCTCGGCTGCGATGGAGGCGGGCAGATCGGGGCAGGGGCAGACCGTTGATGTCGCCATGATTGATGGCGTGACCCACTTGATGTCGGCGTTTCAGGCGTTCCGCCAACAGGGGAGTTGGACTTCGGAGCGGACCAACAACATCGTCGACGGGGGAGCGCCATTTTATCGAACCTACGCGACGCGTGACGCCAAATTCGTGGCTGTCGGAGCGATAGAGCCCCAATTCTACGCGAACTTGTTGAGCGTCATGGGTCTCAGCACCGAGAAATTGCCTGATCAGAACGATCGGTCGGCTTGGCCACGCATGCGCGAGCGCTTTGCCGACATCTTCGCTCAGCGGACGCGCGATGAGTGGGTTGCTGCTGCGTCAGGCCGCGATGCCTGCCTCGCGCCGGTGTTGACGATCGACGAGGCGCCGTCGCATCGGCAGATGAAAGCGCGAAACGGTTATGCGACCTTCGATGGCGTGCGCCACCCCAGCCCGGCGCCGCGTTTCTCTCGCACACCTTCCGAACTCCGCCGGTCAACCCCGACACCGGGCCGTGACAGCCGTAGTGCTCTCGCGAATTGGGGACTTGCCGAGCACGAGATCGGTGAGCTCGAGCGCAGCGGAGCAATGGCCCAAGCCAAATAGCCCAACCTTTGCGGGGAGTGCAATACAGTGACTGGCAGGCGCAGAGGAGAGACGAGGTTGTTCATTGTCAGGCATGGGGCTCCGCACGAGGATCACCCCGTCGAGCCCGCCGATCCGCCTCTCACGATAGAAGGCCGCCAGCAAGCGGCCACGCTAGCCACACGACTTGCTGCCGAAGGCATCGATCGCATTGTTTCAAGCCCACAGCGGCGCGCCTACGAGACGGCGCAGCCGTTGGCGGATCGGCTTCGCTTACCAATTGATGTTCTGGATGGTCTTGCCGAAGTGGACCGAGGTACCGATCGCTATCGGTCCCCTGAGACGATCAAACGCGAGTCACCGGAGAGGTGGCATGAATTCCTCTCATCACCAATCGCTTATTTTGGGCTGAGCGAGGAGAGATTCCGCTCGAACGTCCTCGAAGCATTCGCGGAGTTGTTGGCGTCCGGAACGAGTACCATCGCTGTTTTCAGCCATGGCACGCCCATCAAGGTGATCCTTCAGCACGCACTCGGACTGAAGGATCGTAGGACGCTCGTGATTGGCCATTGCTCGATGACAAGCATCTCTGGCACTTCCATCGACGAGATGATCGTCGAATGCGTGGCCGACCAGCGAATGCAGTCCGGAGCGAGGCGCTAGTCCGCCGAGATGGGATCGCCGGACAGCGCCCAGCTCGTCCCGTCGAACTTGGCGATACGAAGGATCTTGAACGGAGTATAGTCCCCGGGCGCAGTGCTGATCGAGACGCCGGGTAGCATCAGCGGCATTCTCGTGCCGTGAAGCGAGGTCGCCTGGCGGATCAGGTTCTCCCGGGTCAGGTCGTCCCCGCACTTCTTCAACACAGCTGTCAGGGCGTTCACATTCATGTAGGCGACTAGGACGGAGTAGTCGTCGGGATTGGCTGACGGGGCATACTTCTTGAGGAACCCCTTATAGGCCTTCATCTCCTCGTCGTCCGCCCAGGCCGGATCGCCCGGCTGCTTGAGGAATTGCGTCGTGACCAAACCCTTGGAGGCCTCAAGGCCGGCCGGCTTCAGGACGGTCTCGACCGATGCGGTCGAGCCACCGATGACATGGAGCGGGCTCCAATTGAGCTCGCGCACCTTGCGGATCGATTGTGCAGCGGCTTTGGCCGCCGACTGCTCAATGAAAGTATCGACGCCTGCCGCCTTGAGTTGGACGATCTGGGAATCGATCGTAGGGTCCGCAAGCTCATAGGAGACTTCGGCGACGATCTGAGACGCCTTGGCTCCAAGGCCGGCGCGCAAGCCCTTGACATAATCGCGCCCGAAATCGTCGTTCTGAAACAGGATCCCGATCTTCGCATCGGGCTTGGTATCGAGGATATACTTCGCAATAACGCGGCCTTCGGTTTCGAAATCGGGATAAAGCGGCACCGTCCAGGGGAAGGTTTTCGGATCGTTGAAGCGGCGGCCGCCAGCGGTGATAAAGAGCTGCGGAACTTGCTTCGAATTCAGGTATTTCTGGATCGCGACGTTGGGTACCGTGCCGATGGTGCCAACCTCGGCGAGGATGCCGACGTCCTCGATCAGCTTGCGTGACTGTTCCACCGCCTTCGGCGCGCTATAGGCGTTGTCGAGCTGCGTGAAGCTGATCTTGCGCCCGTTGATGCCGCCCTGTTCGTTGATCATGTCGAAATAACCGACGACAGCGCGGCCGGCGCCGGCGCCAAAAGCCGATGCCGGGCCGCTGAGCGGCGTCGATTGTCCGAGCTTGATCTCGGTGTCGCTCGCTCCAGGCCCATAGGCCTTCTGCGCCCAGGCCGGCGTCGAAATAAGCGCCGCCGATGCCGCAATGATGCATACAATTCTGCTGAAGCCGCTCCTCAAGACCTGTCCTCCCAATGTTGATTATTGTTGTCGTTGTTATCGTAGAAGCTCGCGCGCGATCACCATGCGCTGGATCTGGTTAGTTCCCTCGAAGATCTGGGTCAGCTTGGCGTCACGCATCATGCGTTCGACCGGGTAGTCCATGGTGTAGCCGTACCCCCCGAAGATCTGTACGGCATCGGTCGTCACCTTCATGGCCATGTCGCTGCCGATGCACTTGGCCATGCTGGCCAGCACATTAAGGCGCTTCCAGTCCCCGGCGTCGCCGGCCCGCGCGCATTCATAGACGAGCGCGCGAGCGGCCTCGATCTGCATGGCCATGTCGGCCAGCATGAATTGAACGCCCTGAAACTCGGAGATCGACTTTTTGAACTGTTTGCGTTCCTTCGCGTAGCCAATGCAGACATCGAGTGCGCCCTGCGCCAGTCCGACGGATTGCGCGCCGATCGTCGGACGGTTGAGGTCGAGGGCGCGCATCGATGCGCGAAAACCCTTACCTTCCTCTCCGACAAGGTTTTCGACGGGCACTCGAACATTGTCGAAAAAGATCGGCGTGTTCGGCGCGCCGCGAAAGCCCATCTTGCGTTCATGCCGGCCGAACGTGATGCCCGGCATGTTCTTCGGCTCGACAATGAAGGCACTGATTCCGTCCGCGCCGGGGCTGTCGCTGGTCCGCGCCATCACCACGATATAGTCCGCGGCAACGCCGTAACTGCACCATTGCTTGCGTCCATTCAGGACGTAGCAATCGCCGTCCTTCTTTGCGCGCGTGTTGATAGCGGTGACGTCGGAGCCCGCCTGCGGCTCGGAGATCGCGATCGCGGTGACGACGCCGCCCTTAGCGATGATGGGCAGGAATTTCTTTCGCTGCTCCTCTGAGCCAAAATGAAGCAGAGGCATGATGAACATCGTGTTCAGTGCCGCGATCGAAGCGCAGGCAGGGGAGAACCTCGAAATCTCTTCGCGCGCGATGCAGGCCAGCGTCAAATTGCCGTTTGGTCCGCCATACTGCTCGGGGACCCAAAGCTGCATCAGGCCCATTTCACCGAACAGCTTGACGATTTCGAGCGGAAAGCGATCGGTCTCATCGATCTCGGCTGCAATTGGCGCCACGTGCTTGGTGGCCATCTTCCGGATGTTGTCGCGAAACGCGATCTGCTCCTCGGTGAAGCTCATGGGACGGCCTCTCTGCACATTTTTGTTGGGAGGCCCAAAAAGGGGCTTCCATTGAATGGGTGATCCATTTAATAATTCACCGCATGTCGCCCAAGTCAAGCCCCCATACACCCGCCAGTCTTCGCCGTCCTTCGCCCAAGCGGCGGGAGCGGGGATCCGATCTCCGTGCCTCAGGCGCGCCAGCGCCGCCGACGTTTCGGCCCATCCACACCCGTCGCGCCTTCGAAGAAATCTGCGAGCGCATTCGCGAGCAGTTGGCTTTGGGCGTGCTCAAACCCGGCGACAAGCTGCCGGCTGAGCGTGATCTCGCGCAACAGCTTGGCGTAAGTCGCAACGTCCTGAGAGAGGCGCTCCGTAGCCTGGAGATGGCAGGGGTGCTTCGACTTCAGAAGGGGGTCAAAGGCGGCGCTTTCGTTCAGACCGGCGACACCAGCCGCATGAACGTCGTGATGCAGGATATGCTGAGCCTCGGCACGATCTCTGTGCGGGAATTGTCAGAGGCGCGGATCAACGTTTTGGATCTCGTCGTACGCTTGGCATGCGTGAACGCGCGGCAAGCGGATTTTGCAGCGCTCGATGCCAATATCGAACGCACCGATGTTGCGACCGCCGAGGGGCGCCTGTTGGATCGGGTCGAGTGCTCGCGGGAGTTCTACAAGATTCTGGCGGCTGCGACCGGAAACAAAGTGATTGCGATGATCGTGGACTCCGTCACCGAAATTCATATGCGCTTCGTTTATGCGAAGGTTGCATCGAGCGGGGTTGCTATGCCGCGGCTGGCCGAGCGACGCCGGCAATTTGTAGCCACTCTACGCGAACGAAATGTCGCGTCCGCCATCCGCTTGATGCGGAGTCATCTGGAGGCGGTGCAGCGGATGCTGGAGCAGGATCCGGGAGCGATGTCGCTCCAGGTCGCGCTGGCGGAGATGCAGCCGGGCATAACCAGGCGCTGAGGAGACTGCCGCAGGCGGTCGAGGTCAATCAACAACAAGATTAACGGAGGAAGATGTGTCCAGTTACGCCAGATATGAATGCCTGACCGTCGAGGTCGCCGACAAGGTTGCCACGGTGACCTTGAACCGGCCGCAAGCGCGCAACGCGATCAATCAAAAGCTGATCCGCGAGCTTCGCACGATCTGGGACGACCTCGCTGACGATCACGCAGTCAACGTCGTCGTGCTGACCGGCGCGGGAGAATTTTTCAGCGTCGGCGGTGACGTCAAGGCGATGTCCGAACGACCGGGCGGTGACGTGCTGGAGGAGGGCGAGGTCCATGATCCCATGATCAGCCGTCGCGGCGTCACCCGTCAGCTTGAGCTCGACAAGCCGATCATCGCGGCCATCAACGGCGACGCCATCGGGCTTGCTGCCACCCACGCGTTGCTCTGCGACATTACTGTGATGGCCGAAGATGCACGCATCGGGGACACCCATGTCTCGCGTGTCGGCCTGGTGGCCGGCGACGGTGGCACTGTGATCTGGCCGCTGCTGATCGGTATCAACAAAGCCAAGGAGTATCTTATCAGGGGTACCCTTCTAAAGGGGAAGGAAGCCGAGCGCATCGGGCTCGTCAATCACATCGCGCCGCGCGCGGAAGTCTTGGCGAAAGCGCGTGAGATCGCGATCGAGCTCGCGAATGGCCCGACCTGGGCTATCCGCTGGACCAAGCTCTCGATCAATCAGATCGTCAAGGACAGGGTCAACATCATGCTCGAAGCCTCGATGGCGCTCGAGCAGGTCACATTTGAAACTGCTGACCACAAGGAAGCAACGACGTCGTTCAAGGAGAAGCGCAAGCCCAAGTTCGGCCAGGGCTAATCCGCTCATGGACGCAGCGGCGCTTCCAGGCGACGATCTTGCTCAGATGCTCCGGGAATCCCTGCGAGGGTTTCTCGGTGAGCATTGGAAGGCCGATTGTCTGAAGGACGGATCGGTGCCGCAGGATATCGCGACGATATGGACGAAATTGGTTGGGCAAGGCATTGCAGCACTAGGCTGCAATCGGGACGAGGGGGGGCTTCGCGAAATTGCGGTCGTCCTCAGTGAACTTGGGCGCGCCGCTTGCCCTGCGCCGATGTGGTCTGCGGCGCTCGTCAACTTCGCGCTGGCGGCCGCACGGTCGCCGGTAGCGGTCGATCTTCTGCGAGGGATGCACGAGGGATCGGCTCGTGTCGCATTTTCGTTCGGGGCAATCGATCCAGAGCAGGCGACGGGCTCAATCCGCATCAGTGATGGCCACGCGGTCGGATTGCTTCGTTTCGTCGAGGCTGCAGATAGTTGTACCCATCTGCTCGTCGCGATCGACCGCTCCACTCTTGGTGTTGTGGCTCTCGAAGCTGCAGGCGTCGGGATGATGCCGACCCGCGCCATGGGTGCCTGGGGCCTCTATGAGGTAAGGCTGAGTTCAGTGCCGGCCGTGCTCGTCCCGCTGGAGGAAGGCGCCTTGGACGAGCTCCTGCTCAAAGCAAAGCTGACGTTGATAGCGAGAGCACACGGTGCGGCCCGGCGAGCATTCGAATTGGTGACAGATTACGCCAAGGACCGTCACCAGTTCGGGCAGCCGATTGGGAAGTTCCAGGCGATCCAGCACAAGCTCGCGAACGGACTCGTCGCCTTAGAAGGCGTGCGGTTAATCGTAGACCACGCAGCCAAGCTACACGATCTCGGTGATCGGGATTGGCGCTACTTCGCCGAATGTGCTGTCGCCTTCGGCAGCGATGGGCTGCGGCGAGCCTCGCTCGAGACTCACCACGCGTTCGGGGCGATCGGCTATGCTGACGAACACGAGGCACCTTTGCACTTCAAGCGGGTGCACGTGGATACGATTGCGCTGGGCGGAGCCGCGCAAGCGAAGCGTTCTATCGCATCATTCCTGCTGGAGCCCGGCAGCGCGGGGTTGCCCGAATATGATCTCGGTCCGGCCGGCAACGCCTTGCGCGACCAGGTCCGGGCGTGGCTTCAGAATAACTGGTCGGGAGAGAGGAAGGCGGCATTCGACGGCAGGCCGTTCTCCAAACGGGAATTCGACGCCGAGTTTGCGCGGAACATTGGCGAAACCGGCTGGATCGGCCTTGGCTGGCCGGAGAGGTTCGGCGGCCAGGCGCGCTCTCCGCTGGAGCAGATCGCCCTTATGGAAACGATGGAGCGGGGCGAGGCGCCGCGGATTGGCGCGGCGATCCAAGCCAATGCGTTGATGATGTTCGGAACACCCGAGCAGCAAAAGATGTATCTGCCTGAAATCCTGCGTGGCGAGGCCATGCACGGCATGGGGTATAGCGAACCGCAGGCGGGTTCGGATCTTGCGGCGCTGCGGACCAGTGCTGTGCGCGACGGCGATCAATGGGTGATCAACGGCCAGAAGATCTGGACTACGACGTGGTGGGGCAAATACATGTTCCTCGCCGCACGGACCGATAGAGATGCCAAACCGCAACATGCTGGCATCAGCATGTTCATCGTGCCGATGAATGCTGCCGGCGTCACAATCCGCCCTTCGACGACGATGTACGATGGTTCCTTTGCCAACATTTTTTACGACAACGTGCGGATTCCGGCGGAAAATATCGTCGGGGAAGTCAATGGTGGTTGGAAGGTGCTGACAGGTGCGCTGGCCTTCGAGCGAGGGCTGGTTGGCGGTGGCATTGTTCTTAAGGTCGCGCATGCCTTCGAGCAGTTGCGCGGGCATGTCATGGCCAGGGACGATGCGGGGAGGGCGCTCAGCGATGATCCCATCATCCGCGACCGGATGGCGACACTCGCGGCCGAAATCGAAGTTGGCCGAAGTCTGATGATGCATTGCGCAGAGCTTGCTGCCGATGGCGTGACGCCTCCGGAATACGGCGCGATCAGCAAGGTATTTTCGGGGGAACTGATGGAGCGTTTCGGCGAAGCCGCGCTCGACATTCTCGGGATGCGCGCCACCCTCTCCGAGCAAATGTCAGGTGCGATCGACAATGGCCGCTTCGAGCAGAATCTACGTCATTCGCTGATGTGGGTCATCAGTATCGGCACCAACGAGATCCAGCGCAGTCTTATTGCGCAACGCGCGCTTGGACTTCCCAGATAGGAGCGAACGTATGCAACAGCAGCAAGCCGTGAGCCTGCCACTCGATGGCATACGCGTGCTCGATTTCTCGATCATGCTGGCGGGTCCTTATTGCGCGCGGCTGCTTGCCGATGTCGGTGCCGAAGTAATCAAGATCGAGCCGCCGGACGGCGATGACATGCGGCTCAGGATACCGCTCCGTGACGGCCATAGCGCCTATTTCGGTCAGCTCAATGCCGGCAAACGCAGCCTTGCCCTCGACCTGAAAAGCGCTGATGCGATCAAGCTGATACACCAGCTGGTCAAGGAAACGGACATTCTGGTTGAGAATTTCCGGCCCGGCGTGATGGAGCGTCTTGGGCTTGGCTACGATGCACTGCGGGCGATCAATCCACGCCTGGTCTATTGCTCCATATCCGGCTACGGGCAGTCCGGCCCCGCGGCTGAGCGTGCAGCCTATGCCATGATCGTTCACGCCGAGAGCGGCTTCGACCGGTCGTTGATGCGCTATGCCGGCGATCGGGATCGACCGGCATCTGGCGCCATTTTCGTTGCGGACGTGCTCGGCGGCATCTTCGGTTATTCGGCGATTCAAACGGCATTGGTTCAACGCGCGCGGACGGGAATCGGGCAGCGGATCGACGTCGCTTTGATGGACTGCATGCTCAACTTGCTTGTCTACGAGTTGCAGGAAGCCCAATTTCCGATCAAATCGCCGCGCCCCACCTACGGCCCGGTGCGGGCTCTCGATGGCGACATCCTGATTGCGCCGATCACGCCACGGAATTTTGCAGCACTTTGCGAGGTTACAGGGCAGAGCGAACTCGCCAATGACCCGCGATTCAAGACCGTACCGGGACGCGGGGCGAACTGGACCGCGATGACGCAGGTCATCGAAAAATGGACCGAGCGTCACACGGTGCGTGAATGCATGGCTGCGCTCGATAGGGCGGGCGTTCCAAGCGCCGAGTATCGCGATCCCGCCGCCACCTTGTCCGATGCGCACCTCCTGGAGCGCGGCTCTTTCGCCACGATTGCGGACGGAGCCGGGGAGTTCATGGGGGTCAACGCGCCCTGGAAGATGTCGGGTGCGCCGACGTCGATGCAGCGTGATATTCCCGCGATCGGAGCGCATCGTGATGACGTGTTGTCGCGGGTGCTGGGTTTGTCGGGAGAGGCGATTGTGCGCCTGGCTGAAGCAGGCGCGTTCGGAAGTCCGGTCGGGAAGGGTGGCTAACCGGCATGTCCGCGCCAGAATCCATTGGCACGACGAGTGTCGTGGCTGCAATCGCAAATGGTCCGAAGGATCCATTTGAGATCGCGAGCTGTACTCTCGAGGCCCCGCGCGCCGGCGAGGTTCGGGTCAGGGTTCATGCCTGCGGCATCTGCCATACCGACCTGGCGGTCAAGCTTCAGCATATTCCAATTCCGCTGCCGAAGGTCTTGGGGCACGAGGGGGCGGGAATCGTCGAAGAGGTCGGCCCCGGAACCGCGCATGTTCGGCCAGGTGACCATGTGCTGATGAGCTTCGGTTCTTGCGGAGAATGCGGGAATTGCCGAGACGGTGCGCTCGGGTACTGTGACCATTTTCGCCCCATCAATCTGTTCGGACACAGAGCCGGCGGATCGGCGTTGTCGCGCAATGGAAAGGAGCTCGGCGGGCACTTCTTCGCTCAATCTGCCTTCGCAACCCATGCCATCGCGAGCGTCAGGAACATCGTGAAGGTCGATGACGATCTGCCACTGGAACTCCTCGCCCCTCTCGGATGCGGAATCCAGACTGGCATGGGCTCCGTGATGAACGTGCTTCGGCCACAGGCCGGCACGTCGATCGCAGTGTTTGGCGTCGGCGCCGTCGGCCTCTCCGCAATCATCGCGGCGCGGATTGTCGGTTGCTCGACGATTATTGCCGTCGACGTCGTCCCGGAGCGGCTACGCGTCGCACAGCAGCTGGGGGCGACGCATGTGGTGTCCGGTCGCGGCGAGGATCCGGTCGCGAAAATCGTCGATCTCACGCGAGGCGGTGCGAACTTCTCCCTGGATACAGCGGGGGTGCCGGCGGCAGTGGCGAACTCGATCAATTGCCTTCGCGCACGGGGTGTCAGCGCGCAGGTCGCGGCGCCGCCTCGCGGGACCCTCTACGCCGCCGAAGCAAGCGTCGTTGTCGGTCGGGGGATCACTGTTCGCGGCATTGTCGAGGGAGACGCAAACCCTCAACTGTTCATTCCGCGAATGGTTGAGTTCTTCCGCGAAGGTCGGTTGCCGCTGGACAAAATCGTCAAGATTTATCCTCTCGGGAAGATCAACGAAGCCGTTGACGACCTCGAGCACGGCCGCGTGGTCAAGCCTGTCCTGACTATGCGGGAGTTTGGGAGTGCCGCCTAAGACATAAGAATTGGGGAGGAACGCGATGCTCGATATCGCATTGGACAATGCGCTTGCCGATCACAAGTCATATGGGAATGTCGACCTTCAACACCGTCTCTTCGCCCAGTTGCGGCGAGACGATCCAGTCCACTGGACGCAGCCCGACGGATACCGGCCGTTTTGGATCATCTCCAAATATGCCGATATCATCGAGATCGAGCGTCAATCCGATCGTTTCATCAACGCGCCCAGAACGAAGCTTCTCAGCATCGAGTTCGAGAGCAAGGTGAGAGAAGCGATGAACGGCAAGCCCATGCTGTTCCGAGCTCTGCCGCAAATGGATAACCCGGATCATGCGAAGTACCAGAAGTTGACGCACGCCTGGTTTCAGCCGCGTCACATTCGAACACTTTCGGAGCGCATGGCCGAGTTGGCAAAGGACAGCGTCGACCGGCTTTTTGCCATGGGCGACCGGTGCGACTTCTATAGCGAAATCGCAATCTACTATCCGTTGAGGGTCCTGATGACGATCCTCGGATTGCCGCGGGATGACGAAGCGCGCCTGCTGAAGATCACGCAAGCCTATTTCGGCGGCGGGGATCCCGACATGCAGAAGGGGTCGGATCTAATCGATGCGACGATAGCCTATGTCGAATACTTCAAGGATGTCGCGAAGGAGAGGCGGCAGAACCCAAAGGACGATGTGGCAACGGTCATCGCGACGTCAGAAATCGACGGGCGGCCGATCGAGGATTTTGAAGCCTATTCGTATTATGTCGCGCTTGCGAGCGCGGGCCACGATACGACGAGCGCGACGATCGCTGGTGGCTTGCTGGCCTTGATCGAAAATGCAGATGCCATGGCACGCCTGCGGCGCGAGCCTGACCTTTTGCCGGACGCCGCGGAAGAAATGGTGCGCTGGGTGTCTCCGGTCAAACACTTCTTCCGTACGGCCGCTGTGGACTACGACATTCGTGGTAAGAAAATCAGGGCAGGGGACAGCATCCTGATCAGCTACCCGTCCGGCAATCGCGATGAGGAAGCTTTCGATAGGCCCTTTGCTTTCATTCCCGATCGTTCGCCCAATCGGCATCTCGGCTATGGCTTCGGTATTCACGCGTGTATCGGCCGGCACCTCGCCAAGGCGGAAATCGTAGCGTTCTTCCGGGAACTCCTCAGCCGGATCGATAGGATCGAGCTTGCGGGCAAGCCGGCCTGGACCGAAACGTCCTTTCTGGGTGGATTGAAACGCTTGCCCGTGAGCTATACGGGACGGTAGGAGGCCCGAGTCTGCCGTTCGGAGCCGTAGCTTTGCCGGCCGAATATCCCTTCACGCCCAATCGGCGGCAGGGACAAACGGGTATCAATCGTCTGCAGGCGAAGCGGCGACCGAAGCAGCCTTCGCAATTGCCAGCATGCATCTAAGGAAATGGGCGCGGTCCTCCTTGCTGAGGGGCGCCAGCAAAGTGTTCTGAAGTTCGGCCGCGGCGGGCACGACGCCCAGAAGGGCCTCTTCGCCCTTCGCCGTGATCTGAACCTGGATCGATCGCCCGTCTTCCGAATTGCTCCGCTTCGAGATCAGCTTCCGCGCGGTCATTCTCTTGAGCATATCGCTCAGCGTATTCCGATCGCTGCTGATGCGCTCCGCGAGTGCGGTTGGGGTGAGCGGGCCGTCCTGGTAGAGCGCAATCAGCACGCCGAACTGACGTGCTGTGACGTCGCTCTGCCCGGTCAGGTCCTGATAGAGCACGTCGTAGCGGGCTTCGAGCAAGCGAAGGAGAAATCCGATTCCTCCTTCCAGCCGCCAATTACGCGCAATATCCGCAGCGCTTGCCTTCGTTCCCTTGTCGGCCGCCATGCCGCGTTTGACCTCAATCGTTGTCTCGAAACACCCAATAGCCGTTAGCAGCTTGGTCGAAGGCTCTCAACCCTGTGCCGGTCGTTGGACCGGGCGCCCTTGGTCGCCCGGTCCAACGTTTTGGACTATTGCAAAGCATCTTGAAATATAGTACGTACACGTAATAGATGGCGCCGGGGAAACGACGTCGCAGGGAGGTTTGCTTGGATCTGCGCGATTTCTTGTCGATTCCGTACCTGCTTGAGGCCGAGGCGATCGAGACCGAGCCCGGCAAGTGGCTCGTGCGGCTTGCCTATCCAGAGCTGCCGGGTTGCACCGCTGGAGGCGTCGTCATCGAGGAGACCTTGAAGGACCTTGAGCGGCGCAGGATCGAAATGATCGTGGATCTCGTTGAGGCACGCACTGCCCCGCCGGTGCCTCGCCAGCCGCTCGCAGCGGCCGATCCACTATGGACTGCACGTGATGTGGGCTTGCCGGATCGCATCGTCGCGCTCTTGAGCGGCGCGTCGAAATAGGCGCGGAGCCATAAGCAATTCAATGGAGGAAAGCTCATGCTGTCGCACGAAGACAACGAACGCCTAGTAAGGGTCGGAAAGGGCACTCCGCTCGGAGAACTCTTCCGCCTCTATTGGATTCCGTTCATGCCGTCGGCAGATCTCGCCAAGGACGGGCAACCCAAGCGTATCCGGTTACTGGGAGAGGATCTGGTTGCATTCAGGGATTCCGAGGGCCGGGTTGGGCTCGTCGATCAGGCCTGTCCGCATCGTGGCGCGCCGCTGATCTTCGGACGAAACGAGGATTGCGGGCTTCGCTGCGTCTATCACGGCTGGAAATTCGACGTGACGGGCGCGGTGACGGACATGCCGGCAGAGCCTGTCCGAAGCCGGCTGAAAGAGCGCGTGCGGATCAAGGCGTATCCCTGCAAGGAGCGCAACGGGATGGCCTGGACCTATATGGGCCCGGACCAGACCGAGCTACCGCCGTTACCCAACGTCGAATGGAATATGGTTCCGCAGGAGCAGGTGCACATCTCTGTCCGCGTCCAGGAGTGCAATTGGCTTCAGGCAGTCGAAGGCGAGATCGACTCCGCCCATGCCCCGCTGCTTCACGGCCGGTTAGATTCACAGGGAACGACGAGCGCGTGGATCCAGAAGCGCGACCTGCGACCGACCTTCGAATGCGTCAAACAAGATTTCGGCATGAGCATTGCCGCGCGACGCAACTACGATGCAAACACGCTGTACTGGCGTGTCAACCAGTTCATGCTGCCGTTCTACACCCTCGTCCCACCTCTATCACCGTTCCCGGATCTCAGCGGACACGCTTGGGTGCCGATCGACGACGCGAACACGCTCTGCATCATGTTCTCCTATCATCCGTCGGAGCCGCTGTTGCCGAAGACGCGGCAGATCTTCGCGGAGGGGCACAACGGTCGCGAGAGTGGACATGCCAGCCGTAACGCGCTGACCCAGCAGCTGGTGACGGTTCCGTATGCGGACTATTGGACAAACTACAATCCGCAGAACGGCTTCCAATTCGACTATCAGGCCCAGCAAACGACCTGGTTCTCCGGCCTGCCGGGACTTTGGGTCCAGGACGGCGCCTGCCAAAGTGGCGTATCGCCAATCTTCGATCGGACCAGGGAAAATCTCTGTTCGAGCGACACCGGCATCGCGATGACGCGGCGGTTCATTCTCGAGGCGCTGGGTGCGTACCGCGACCACGGAACGAAACCCAAGGGCGTAGCGGACCCCGACGTTTTCATGGTGCGAGCAGTGTCACTGCGATTGCCGCCGGAAGAGTCCTGGGTCGATGCAGGAGTCCCCTTCATGCAGGCTAAACTTGGCGCTGATTTCGGATACGAGCTGTGAACATGTCGAACCGCCGACCGCGATTTAGTCTTCATCCATCGCGGGAGACGCGCGATGGCTGAGAATGTCGTAGAGCTCAGGATCAGACGCATATGCTACGAAGCGGAGGGCATCAATTCCTACGAGCTGGTGTCCCCAACAGGGGATGACCTCGTCCCCTTTACGGCTGGCGGTCACGTCGACCTGCATTTGTCAAACAGCATGATCCGCAGCTATTCGCTGATCAATGACCAGCGGGAGCGGCATCGCTACGTTGTCGCCGTCAACAAGGACACGGCTGGCCGCGGCGGCTCAAGCTTTGTCCACGATAGTCTGAAGGTCGGCCAACTCATCAGAGCGTCCGTTCCGCGAAACAACTTCGCGCTTTGTGAGGAGGCCGGCCACTCAGTCCTGATTGCCGGTGGGATCGGGATTACGCCGCTGCTGTCGATGATCCGTCGCCTTGAAGCGCTTGGCCGCTCCGCCGAGCTGTTCTATGCAGCGCGGACACGACCTGCCGCGGCCTTCCTCGACGAGCTCGGTACGCTCGGATCAAGCGGGCGGCTGAAGCTGCATCTCGACTTTGATGACGATCGATCGGGGCGCGTGTTCGATCTTTCGGCTGTTGTCAACCGGGCGCCGGTGCAGGCGCATCTCTATTGCTGCGGGCCCGTGCCGATGCTCAAGGCATTCGAGGCCGCGACTGCCGATCGGCCCACCGATCATGTGCATGTCGAATACTTCCAGGCCGCTGAGGTGCCGGCGACCGATGGCGGTTTCGAGGTCAGGCTCGCGCGAAGCAACCGCTCGATCGCAGTCGAGGCTGGCAAGACCATTCTGGAAGCGCTCTTGGATGCGGGAATAGCCGCCAACTACGCCTGTACCGAGGGCGTGTGCGGGACCTGTGAGACACGCGTCATTGAGGGCACACCTGATCATCGCGACCAGTTCCTGAGCAAGGAGGAGCGGGCCGGCAATGAGACCATCATGATCTGTTGCTCGGGTGCAAAATCCCGCACGCTGGTCCTGGACATCTGAACAATCAATAACATCAATGGGTGGAAACATATGAAATACCTGGCGTCTGCTCTTGGAGCATCTCTTGTCGCTATCGTCGTGTCTTCTTCCGCTTTGGCAGACACGACACGAACGATGAAAATCGGCGTTCTCAACGACGCTTCAGGTCCATATTCGGACAATGCGGGCGAGGGCTCCGTCACCGCCGCCAAGATGGCGGCTGAGGACTTCATGCAGCAGCATCCCGACTTCAAAATCGAGATCATTTCAGCGGACCATCAGAACAAGGCGGATGTCGGGGCGGCCATTGCGCGTCGCTGGATCGATCAGGAGAAGGTCGATGCGGTTGCCGACGTACCGAATTCGGCGGTCGGTCTCGCTGTCAACGAGGTGGTGCGCGGCAGCAAGGCGGCCCTGATCGCTTCGAGCGCTGCGTCGTCGGATCTGACCGGAAAATATTGTTCGCCGAATACGATTCAATGGACGTTCGATACCTGGGCGAGCTCTCACACGATCGGCGAATATCTTGTCGGTCACGGCGGCAAGAAATGGTACTTCATCGCCACCGACAACGCGCTCGGAAAGTCCATGGTGCGCGATGGCACGTCGGTCATTACGGCTGGCGGTGGTAGCGTGCTAGGGTCGGTGAATGTTCCGATCAACAGCCCGGACTATGCGTCCTTCATCCTGCAGGCCGACGCGTCCGGCGCGGACGTGATCGCATTTGCAACTGCGGGGGGCGACACGGTCAACCTCATCAAGCAATCGGCTGAGTTCGGTCTGAAGGAGAAGGGGCGGCAGTTTGCGGCTCTGTTGGCGACCACCAACGACATCGAATCGAGCGGACTCGCAACAGCGCAGGGCATGATCATCACCCAGCCGTTTTATTGGGACCTCAATGATGCCAGTCGGACTTGGTCGGCAAAGTTTAGCGAGCGCCGGCATGGACACTCGCCCACCGCATTTCATGCCGGCGTCTACTCGTCCGTCTTGGCCTATCTCAACGCGGCCCAAGAGGCTGGGACCAACGATGCGCAGGCAATCATCCGTAAATTGAAGGAAAAGCCGATTGACGACTTGCTATATGGCCCGGTGGTGGTCCGTCCGGAGGGCCGTGCGATCCACAATATGTACATTCTGAAAGCCAAGGATCCCAAGGCATCGAAAGGCAAATGGGACCTGCTGGAAAATATCGGCGTCCTCACCGGAGCCGAGGCGTTCCGGCCGATCGAGCAGGGCGGATGCGTGATGGTCGAGCAAGCAAAGGGCAACTGACGCTTGCTTCGGCTCAACTCGCTTCTCAATCGAACGCTCTCAAAGCAAATGGACCCAAAAATGTTGGACAACATCGAGGCAGAATTCCCCGAACATAGGCCGCGGCCCGCTGATGCGCCTAAGGCGCTCGAAGGAATAAGAGTAGTCGATTTCTCGCACTTCATCGCGGGGCCGTTTGCGACCATGATCCTGGCGGACATGGGCGCCGAGGTCATCAAGATCGAGGCGCCCGGCCGGGGCGACGACCTTCGCCGCTATCCGCCGGTGCATCCTGAGCTGAAACATGGCGCGCCATTCTTCTGGACCAACCGCAACAAGGAGAGCGTCGCCCTTGACTTGAAGTCGGAGCATGGCATCGAGATCGCGCGGGAGTTGTTGGCGACGGCCGATGTCGTCGTCGAGAATTTTTCGACCGGGGTCATGGAGCGGTTCGGGCTCGACTACGAGTCCTGTCGCAAGATCAAGCCGGAGATCATCTACTGCTCCGTCTCGGCTTATGGACGCGAAGGGAGTTTTTCCGATCGGCTCGGCTTCGATCCTATCGCGCAGGTCGAGAGCGGCTTTGTCTCCATGAATGGTTACGCAGATCGCGAGGGCGTCCGCGCGCTCTCGCCTGTCATGGACATCAGCACGGCGATGATGGCCTGCAACGCGATTCTCGGTGCGCTCGTGTCCCGCGAACGGAGCGGCTTTGGTCAGGCCGTCGAGGTCTCGCTGTTCGACAATGCGGTGCTGATGACCGGATACGCGACCATGCAGCACCTCTTCAGCGGCGCGAATCCGCAGCGCCACGGAAACACGAGCCCTGACACCTGCCCATCCGGCGTGTTCCAGGCGCAGGATTGTGCCTTCTACATCAACTGCGGCAATGACAAGATCTTTCAGCGGTTGATGTCGCAGGTCGTCGATCGCGCCGATCTCGCGTCGGCCGAGATCTATACGACAGGAACCGATCGCATTCGGCGGCGCGACGAGCTCTTTGCTGTCCTCGGTGAAGCCTTCGCGCGACAGCCATGGTCGTATTGGCAGTCGCGGATGCGGGAAGCCGGCGTTCCCTGCGGCCAGGTCCGGACCGTCGGAGAGGCGATCCGATCGCCCGAGGCGAGGGAGCGCGGGCTGGTTACCCGGATTCCTCACGACAAGCTCGGCTGGGTCCCTAACGTCAACCTCCCGATCCACTTTTCGCGAACGCCGGTTGTCAATCCGGTTGCTGCGCCCGCGGTCGGGCAGCATACCGAGAGCGTACTGCGCGACCGGCTCGGATATGACACGGCGCGCCTAACACAGCTTGCCGAAGCAGGCGCATTCGGTGCCGACTCAGCGAGAGTGGCACGGCAGGACACCAAGGCATGACGGCGCGGGCCGGTGTCGAACGCACGCTCAAGGGCCGTGTCGCCATCGTCGGGATCGGCGAAACGGACTATTTTCGCCATGGCGCCTCGCCGGACCCGGAATTCAAGCTCGCGCTAAAAGCGATCCTGGCTGCCTGCAACGATGCTGGCATTGACCCGCGCGACGTCGATGGTTTCGCCTCCTATAGCGACGATCGCAACGATGCAACTCGACTGGCGGCTGCCCTCGGCTCGCGAAGGCTACGAGCTGCGACCATGCAATGGGGCGGGGGTGGCGGCGGCTGTTGCGCAGCTGTGGCGAATGCCGCCGCGTCCATCGTTGCCGGGCTTGCGGACTGCGTGGTGGTGTTTCGTGCGCTTGCTCAAGGACAATATGGCCGATTTGGGCAGACCACGGGCATCAATACGATCTCGGGTGAGAAAGCGTATCTGATGCCCTACGGCGTGCTGGCACCACCGCAACGCTTTGCCATGCGCGTGCGCCGTTACATGCATGAGCACGGCGTAAGGCAGGAAGCTCTGCGCGCCGTCGCGCTTGCGTCTTACCACCATGCCCAGTCGAACCCGCGTGCGGTCATGCATGGCAAGCCGCTGGATGCGGCGAAATACGATGCGTCACGCTGGATTGCCGAGCCGTTTCATCTCTACGACTGTTGCATGGAGAATGATGGCGCCGCTGCGTTGGTGCTGGTGCCGGCGGAGCGCGCAGGGGAGTTCCGAAACAAGCCGGTTTACCTGCTCGGGGCGGCCGTCGGTTCCGGATTCCGGGCGGGCGCCATTCCCCACAACGTGCCAAACTATGCCGGTGCGAGCTTCGACACGGTCGCACCCGATCTGTACCGGATGGCGGGAGTGGGCCCATCCGATGTCGGGGTGGTCCAGTGCTACGAGAACTTTACCGGCGGCGTCGTGATGGCGCTGGCGGAGCATGGCTTCTTCAGACCGGAGGAAGCTAACGACTTTCTGACGATCGAGAATCTGACGGCTACGTCCGGGCGGCTGCCCCTGAACACCAGCGGCGGTAATCTGGCCGAGTGCTACATGCACGGTTTCGAGCTGGTGCTGGAAGCCGTGCGTCAGGTGCGCGGTGTGTCCACCAGCCAGGTGCGGAGGAACGACGTTGCAATGGTCATCGGTGGACCGATGGTCTCTCCTGTCAGCAATCTCCTTCTCGGCTCGGAAGCAACCCTATGAGCGGCAAGCCAATCGGGACCTATCTTCCTGCAGGTTTACCCACCCCAATAACCGAGCCCGACGGCCTATCCGCTCCCTATTGGGAAGGGTTACGCCGGAGCCGTCTGTTGGTGCAGCGCTGCAATCATTGCAGCACGTGGCAGTTTGGACCGGAGTGGCTGTGCCATAGCTGCCACGCCTTTGACCCCGAATGGGTCGAAATCGAGCCACTTGGACTCATCTACAGCTGGGAGCGCGTTTGGCATCCCTCGCATGCGTCACTCAAGGAGCAGGGGGCCTATCTCGCCGTGCTTGTGGAGATTCCTCACGCCGGCGGAATCCGCATGGTCGGAAATTTGCTTGGCGATCCAATGCAGACGGTCTCGATCGGAGCGCCAGTCGAAAGCTCATTTGAGCATCATCCCGACTCCGAGCCGCCGTACTCACTCCTGCAATGGCGGCTTCGGAAATGAATCACGCATTCCTCGCAAGTGACGTTCTAGGTGCCAATTGGACCGCGCTTAAAGAGTGATAGAACCTCGTAGGAGCGATCATGCCCGCTCGGTTTGCTTAGGGTCATTGCATAGGTCCCTTCAAACAGGGCGGGGTCGAACGGGCGCTGATAGATCCAGTCTCGGACAACGCCGCGATACGAGATCTTCCAAACGCCGTTCCTGCATTCGTAGCGATTGAATGTCCGGCACGCTGCGATTGTCTCAACCAGGTCGGGGTCCCGAACTCGGTGGTGAGAGATGCGGTGCGTCTCCCCCTCGGCGAAATCGCCGTCTACCTTGTACCATTCGTTCAAGACGTAGTGAGTCGTCAGCTCATACTTTCCAATGAAGTCGTTGAATACCCAGTCGACAAACGCCATCGCGCTGCCCCGATACATCTCGCCGTGCTCTTCTATCGCGTCTTCGAAGAAGATCGACCGCAAGAGGTCGGGATCACGTCGGTCGACGCCGCGACAATAGGCCATTTCGAGTTCGTGCAATCGCTCCTTAACCAGGAGGTTGCGCAACGCCTGTTGGTCGATTTCAGCTGGGCTCATACTTTGGCTCCGGTTTGGCTAGCGAGGCGCTGAAACCGCATCGACCTCCACGTCCTGTAAGACGGAGGTTTTTGCGGGGTGCTTGCTGCGAGTTGCTATGAGGACTAGGAGCGCTGCGAGGGCCATCACCGCCGCGCTGACAAATAGTCCCATTTCAAAGCTGCCCGTCGTCTCGCGCAGGTAGCCGATGGTGTAGGGCCCAAGAAAGCCTGCAAAATTGCCGATGGAATTAATAGCGGCGATTGCAATCGCGGAGGCTGTTCCCGAGAGGAGCGAGGTGGGTAGGGTCCAAAAGCCGGGGGCATAACCGAGGGCACCAAAGCTCGCCACGCACAATGAAGCTATCATTAGGCTCGGATTGCCTGTCGTTGCGGCGCCGACAAAACCAATGGCTCCGACCACAAAGGGAAGAAAGACACCCATCCGTGCGCGTCCGGCTGCCGAGTACCGTCCCCAAACCAGCATGCCGACAGCCCCGAGGACATAAGGTAGCGCGGAGACGAGACTCGCATCGAAATTGTTGAATCCGGATGCTTTGACGATCTGCGGTAAGAAAAAGCCGAGCCCGTAGATCGCGAGATTGCCGCAGAAGTGTATGGTCGCGAAGCAGATCACGCGGATATCAATGAGGTTGATCCAGTTGCCGTCTCTCACACGTCCTTGGCGTTGACGTTCGTCTTGCTTAAGCTGATTTAGCAGCCATTCGCGCTGTTCGTCCGAAAGCCACGTCGCTTCACTGGGGTGGTCGGTGAGGTAGTAGTAGGCAATGATGGCGACAATCAGCGTGGGCAACGCTTCAATCAGAAAGAGCCACTGCCAGCCCTTGAGTCCCCAGAGGCCGTCGAGCGACAAGAATACGCCCGAGATGGGGAATCCAACAATTCCCGCGAGTGGGACTGCCGCAAGGAAGTATGCGAAGACCTTGGCGCGTGCTGCTTCAGGAAACCAGCAGCTCAAATAGAACAATATAGCCGGGAAGAAACCGGCTTCCGCAGCACCAAGTAACAGGCGTACTGCGTAGAAGCTGTTCGTGCCTTGCACGAATGCGGTGGCCCCCGAAACGATTCCCCAACTGATCATGATGCGCGCAATCCAGCGGCGTGCGCCAACCTTCTGCATCAGGATGTTGGAAGGGACCTCCAGAAAGAAATACGAAACAAAGAAGAGCCCTGCGCCGAAGCCAAAGACAGCGGGCGAAAGTTCAAGATCGCGGTTCATCGTCAGAGCGGCGATGCTGACATTGATGCGGTCAACAAAGGCAAGGAAGTAGCAGAGAACAAGGAAGGGCACGATGCGCCACGTGATCTTGCTCAGGGTCCTGCTCTCAAGCGTCATGGGTTTCCCTCTTGAATTTCTTCGTTGGCGAGTCTTCTGCTCAGCCATAATGTGAGTGTATACATATATTATATAGGCAGACAAATCAAACTTTAGGCTGAAAGCAGCGGGAAAGCGTTGACGTGTTAATCGATGTGTGTAGGTATACGTACAAATATGGATGGCGGGGAGGACCGCGTGCGATTTTGCCGATTTGACTCGGATCAGTTGGGCTTGGTCGAGGGCGACGTTGTCTATGACGTGTCGAGCGCTCTTGAATGCCTGCCGTCGCACCGATGGCCGTTTCCGCTCGGCGACGCGCTCGTTCGCCGCCTCGATTCGGTTCGTAAAGCTGCCAGCGAGGTGAAGGCCAAGGCTAAAACCTATCGCCTCGATCAGATCCGTCTCTTGAGTCCCGTGGCCAATCCCAGCAAGGTCATGGCCGCGCCGGCAAACTATCGACTTCATGTGGAGATCGATGCTGCGGATCCCGCTGTCCATCACAACGTGCACAACAAGCAGCTCGAGGGCGTCGAGCGCCCAGTGGAGAAGCTCGGTCTGTTCCTGAAGGCCAATTCCGCCATATCGGGACCGCATGACGGCGTCAGGTTGAATTGGCTCGATCGCCGCAACGATTTCGAGGCTGAGCTCTGCATCATCGTCGGCCAGACCTGCCGCAAGGTCTCCGCCGAGCGCGCATTCGATTACGTGGCAGGCTATTGCGTTGGCCTCGACATGAGCGTGCGTGGTGTAGAGGATCGCAGCTTCCGCAAATCGGCCGATACCTATTGTGTCTTAGGTCCCTGGCTCACCACTGCCGACGAGGTGCGCGATTCCGGGAATTTGGAGCTCTGGCTCAAGTTAAACGGTGAGTACAAGCAGAGGTCGTCTACCGCCGCGATAACGGTTGGAATTCCGCGCCTCATAGAGTTGGCGTCCCACACCTATACGCTGTATCCGGGCGATGTCATTATGACGGGAACCCCCGAGGGCGTCGGCTCTGTTAAGCCGGGCGACGTGATTTCCGCAGGTTGCGACGGGCTCGGGGCGATGACTGTCCCCGTACATGGCGATGGAGCCGGCCATCGCTGATCAGCCAATGAGTTCGCCAATGCCGACCGACAGCAAAAAATTAGCGTCAAAGTCAAAGCAAGACGGAGGCGACCGACCTGAAGACGATGTCACGGACGCAGAGTTCGAGGCGCCGATGCGGTTAGCCAGCGAATTTGTCCTGCATCGTGCTCCGGGATATTTGCTCAGGCAGCTGGATAGTCGAGCCGCGGCCCTTTACGAGGCTCACACAGGGCAAAGTGATCTGACCCCTCGCCAGTTCGGGGTGCTGTTGACCCTATTCCAGTCGGGGCCGCTGTCGCAAACCGAGCTTGGCAACCAGCTTCATCTTGATCGGAGCACATCCGGTGAGATGTTGCAGCGCATGCTTGAGCGGAAGCTGGTTAGCCGTCAGCCGCGCAAAGAGGACAGAAGGGCGATCGAGATCGCTTTAACACCTCAGGGACGGAGGGCTCTGTTGAAAACGGTAGAGCAGGCCTCCGCTGCTCAGCAGGCGCTCCTTGCGCCGTTGCCTGACTACCTGCGGCCGGTATTCGTGAAATGCCTTCAAATCCTAGCCGAGGCAGACACGATGGCCGCGAGTACAGAGCAGAGCCCGGACGCAAATCAAGCAACTATCTTGGGAGGGTTACCATGGGTCAGGTCGCGCAAAAAAACTCAATGAAGACGCTGGATGATCTGTATGTCGAGGCCGAGCGCTTAGACGTAACCCCGGGCTGGGTGTCGCGCGATCAGCCATTGTTCTGGAGAGAACCGCGGTCGAGCTATCGGCCTCATCACTGGAGCTATCAAGACGTAAAAAATGCTCTCGCCGCGGCCGGTGACCTGATCGACGTGGCCCATGCGGAACGCCGCAATCTTATTCTTCGAAATCCGTTCCCGGGAAACAATTTCGCGACAACGAAGACGCTCGTCTGTTCCATGATGGGATTGACGGTCGAAAAATTGCGGGCGGGTTTTAAGGGGAGGGCCCAGCGCTCAACCGCCAACCGTATTTTTGTCGTGATGGAGGGGACTGGTCAGACCGTCGTAGGCACGACGACCTTCAAGTGGAGTCGTGGCGACACTATCGTTGTGCCGACTTGGCAGAACTATTCTCATCAAGCGGACATCGACAGCATCCTATTCGGCCTGTCAGATGAGCCGTTGATGAGGGCATTTCGTTACTTCCGTAGCGAAGTGGCTTAAAGGAAAGCCGGTGAGGGGGCGCCGCTTTGATAGAGGGCGTGCCCGCGAAGCGGGCCAGGCTCTATGCGCTGCGCTTACCGAGCCAATCTGTCTCGGCCCTTCGGGTCACAATCCTTCGCACAAGATGTATTGAGCGCCTCGCCGGGGGTAAAGGGGCTCGCCTTCGGCGATCGCTATCACTGCCCCTGTCCCGGGTGCCGCCGTTAACCGGTCTCGTCGCTGCACTCGGTCCCGCGTGCCGTCCCGCTCCTGCGAGGACGTCGCTATCCCCACGCTCTTGCGGGTGCCTTCTTGCTTGTCGCGAGGCGTCTGCGGCGCGGATCGCCGCGATCATCATCTCACCGGGCGAATTCGGCTTGCTTCGCCTCAGCGTCGCAGATCTTGACTTGAATGGTTGGAAACCTGTCCTTGAGCTCGATGGCGCAGTTCCCGCGCAGGGCAGCTTGATTGCATCAAGCATGTAAATGAGGGGACAGGATCCGCGCCATGAACAACACTGACAAAATCATCACCAAGGGCTTTGCCATGCCCGGAGGCGAAGGCGAGCGGATCTGGTTCGTAGCCGATACGTTGACGCTCAAGGCGACCGCTGCAAGCACCGGCAAAAGCTATACGGTGGTGGAATGCCTGACCGCCCCCGGCGGCGGACCTCCGCCGCACGTCCACACCCGCGAGGACGAGTTCTGGTACGTGCTCGACGGGACCTTCGAAATCCACATCGGCGACAAGGTGCACGCCGTCGAGCCCGGCGGGCTCGCGTTCGGCCCGCGCGGCACGCCGCACCACTTCCGCAACACCGCAGCGACCCCGAGCCGGATTCTCCTGGGCTTCACGCCGAGCGGGATCGAGGATTTCTTCCGCGAGTCCGGTCAGCCCGCGACCGACGACGGGCCCGCGCCGCCGGTCGATGCGGCCGAAATCGCCCGCATGGCCGCGGCGGCGCCGAAGTACGGTATCGAGCGCGTCGCAGCCGACGACTAATTAGATGATACGGTTATCGCCATTCTGACAAAGAGGAATTCTGTAACGATCTCAATGGGCCAAAACGCCGAAAATGTCAGAATGGCCGCTGAAAACACTGCAGTATTTCCCGACTTCCAAGCTGAATACGAGGGTTCGATTCCCTTCACTCCATCGATCTTTTGCTTTCAAAAACAACTGCTTGTGAGCTTGCCAAGCGAAGTTTTTTCCGTCTTTCTCGATTTTCATACAACCACCGTACAACCAAGCCTGAATCCTGCGTCTGTGTTAGCGAGTCCTTGCGTCGCGAATGGCCAGCGATTGGCATTCGAATCCTTGGTCTTGCCATCGGCTGTCCCCGCGGGACGATTGCCAAATCGGCCGCGCTCTTGTCGCTTCGGTGGCTCTGAGGCGTCGTCGAGACTTCGTCGATCACGCACTCAGACTGCAGCCGCAGTCGTTCGAAGCATTCGAGTTCGCGATCAACAAGACGCCCTGGTACGCGATCTTATCTGAGCATGTGGCACTGGGGACAGCCAGGTCGGAATATGTAATCGGCCAATACGGCGTGGACCTCAATTTCATCGGTCCCTAGCTAGACTAGGGCGTGTACTCATAAATGCCGCTTCTCGGGGTGAAGCAGATCTACGCAAATAAGTCCGGCATTTTCGCCTTATGACCCATCTGCGACATCGGCCGCCGGCATTTAACGAGAGAGAGGCGGCCCCTACCGCTTGGCGGTTTGAGCCGATAAGCTGTCGCTTTCTGGGGGACTGGCATGAAGCGGCGGGAATTTCTCGGTCTGGTTGGCGGCGTCGCGGCCGGGTGGCCGCTGACGGCAGGTGCGCAGAAGGAACCCATCCGTATCGGATTTCTGGCCAGCGGGACGGCGACATCAGCTAACAGTGCCGCCCAAGTCGATGCCATCAGGCAGGGGTTGCGTGACAATGGATTGATGGACGGCACGGACTATTTGCTCGAGACGCGCTTTGCGGCCGGCAACTATCAGCAGTTTCCCGAGATGGCACGTGAACTCGCCCAGGCCGGTGTGCGGATCATTCTTGTCGCCACCATCGCTTCGGTTCGCGCGGCGCAGAAACTGATACCGCCAGTGCCTGTTGTCATGATTGCCATTAACGATCCCGTCGGAAGCGGACTGGTCGCCAGCCTCTCGCGGCCAGGGGGCGTGACGACGGGTATGGCGACCTTGAACCAGGACATCACGCCCAAGATGCTCGAAATCCAGCGCGAGCTTGTTCCGAACTGCAAGGCGATGGCCGCATTGTTCAATCCGGCCAATCCATCGAACCCGGTGTATGTCGACAAGCTCCGAGCCATTGCGGGCGACAGCGGGATCACGGTGGTGCCCGTCGAACTGAGGTCACCCGCGGCGTTGGATCATGCCTTCGCTTCCATTGCGGCGCGGCGCCCCGACGCGCTCCTAGTCGTCGCGGATTCAGGAACCCTGGATCAGATGGACCGCATCGCCGCCTCTGCGCTCGCGCAGAAACTTCCAAGCTTTGCCTCCATTCCGGAATACGCCCAATTCGCGGGCCTGGCTGGTTATGGCCCATCCCAACGCCAGCTCAACATGAGAGCAACCTATTTTGTGAAGAAGATCCTCAACGGCGCAAATCCGGGTGACTTGCCTGTCGAACAACCCACGAGGCTTGATCTCGTGATCAACCTCAAGACTGCCAAGGCGCTCGGCCTCGAAGCGCCGACCGCACTGCTCGCACGTGCCGACGAGGTGATCGAATAAGAAAGCTAGTTGCTGCGGTGCATGCGAATCGAATGATCGCGTGATTTCCGTCTTTGGCCCAGGCCGTGTGAAAACGTTCTGTTTCCGGTGATTCGCGCGGTAGGATTCCCTGCACTTGCGGGGACGTCCAATGAAGCGCTTTGTTGAAGGGGTGGATCGCGGGCAGAGCATGCTGTTTCCGGCATCGCCCGATGACTATGTGACCGTGGATAATCCAGTGCGAGCGGTCGACGTGTTCGTCGAGAGTCTCGATCTCGGCAAGCTCGGATTCATCGGCGTCCAACCATTCGACACGGGCCGACCCAGCTATCACCCGGGTACGATGCTCAAGCTTTACATCTACGGCTACCTTAATCGGGTTCCGTCGAGCCGACGCTTGGAGCGGGAATGCCAGCGCAATATCGAGATGATCTGGTTGACCGGCCAGCTGGCACCGGATTTCAAGACGATCGCTGACTTCCGCAAGGACAATGGCAAGGCCATTCGTGAGGTCTGTCGCGAGTTCGTCGCGTTGTGCCGAAAGCTTGAGCTGTTCAGTGCCGCGAGCGTCGCCATCGACGGATCAAAATTCAAGGCCGTCAATGCACGGGACAAGAACTTCACAGAGGCCAAGATGAAGAGGCGTCTGGAGCGTATCGATGAGAGCATCGCCCGCTATCTCTCTCAGCTTGAGACCGCCGACCGGCATGGCGACGCGGTGCCGGAGGCGAAGGTCGAGCGGTTGAACGGCAAGATCGAGAAACTCAAGGAGGAGGTCGTCCGGCTCAACACGATCAATGTGGAGATGATGAAGAGCGAGGACAAGCAGATTTCGCTGACCGATCCCGACGCGCGTTCGATGGCGACGAGTGGCAAGGACACCGGGATCGTTGGCTATAACGTGCAGATCGCAGTTGATACGCAGCATCATCTCTCGTGGCTCACGAAGTGACCAACATGGGCACCGATCGCCACGAACTCGCTAACATGTCCAGGCAGGCTCGCGACGAGATGGCGGTCGAGACGAAGTGGTGGCAGACCGCGGCTATTACGATGGAGAATAGATCAAGGCCTGCG
Organism: Bradyrhizobium sp. 142; assembly: GCF_023074015.1. Classification (NCBI taxonomy): domain Bacteria; kingdom Pseudomonadati; phylum Pseudomonadota; class Alphaproteobacteria; order Hyphomicrobiales; family Nitrobacteraceae; genus Bradyrhizobium; species Bradyrhizobium sp. 142. Next base: position 920 of record NZ_JADPKQ010000030.1, on the reverse strand, counting down.
AGGAAGCCGACATCACGGTGACGTTGCCGAAGCCGATGACTTCCCGCGCGAAAGCCCGCTCAAATCGAAATGCTGTCCAAAATCACCGAGCCGGAAGGTCACGCGCCACGAGCACGAGGCGACGCGCGATGTGCCCGCGCGATCGCCAAGACTGCTGCGTACGAGTGCGTACGAGCAGACCCGGCGGGATCGCAAGAAGGTTGAGATGCTGTTTGCCCACCTTAAGCGCATTCTGCGGCTCAGCCGCCTGAGACTGCGTGGTCCGGCCGGTGCGCAATTCGAGTTTACGCTTGCTGCAATCGCTCAAAACCTTCGTCGTCTCGCCAAGCTGGCGCTACACCCGCCCGACATGGCCGGGCCATGCGTCGCGTAAGTGGCGTCCGTTGCGTTGGTTGCGTTGGTTGCGTCAGCCGTTAGCGTCGCCGCCCACCCATTGCGGGCAGGCGGCGAGACATCGCAAGCTCTCCATTTTTCAGAACTCAGCTCCGACTGAGACCGCCGAGCCCGCCGACTTCTGCAACAACATCGGCCAGAAGCGGAAGAACTGTTCAGTAGCATAGTGCGGCTTCCTGTCCGTGAGCAGACGCCTTAACATCAAGGCAGCTAGCCTTGCTTGCACCGTGCATAGAGCCGTGGTCGTAGTGTCAGTCGCACCAGGCTTTGCATCCTTACTGGAGACCTGCGCCGGAAGGGGGTAGATAGGTAATGCCATACTTCGCGTAGATCTGCGCTGGTATCCGCTGCTCGACCACTTGTGACACCGCAGCATCCACGGCTGCAAGCAGCGCATCGTCCGCTCGGCGAAGCCCAACTGAAACACCCCAGCGCAGTGCCGGTTCTGGCTCGTATCCGTCGGGTATCCTTACTGCCGTGCTGGGGTGTTCGTGCCGATACCAGCCGATAATCACGGGGTTTGTGGC